>NZ_JBQRUN010000088.1:0-222 GCF_053485835.1 Thalassotalea fusca | reverse complement strand
ACGAGCTGTTCAATGGCAATAACACAGTTCTTCGCAACACTGCCGTTAACAAGTCCTGGGAATATTCCTAAGCATTATGAGGCTCTATTAACTCAGATGTCCTATTTTAAATTACCCGACCGACGAGAAGACCGAAAGTATCCTAGGTGGGTAAAGCCTAAACCATCGAAGTATCCAAAGAATAAGAAAAATGCCAATCAGCTTAACTGACTGGCATTACTT
>NZ_JBQRUN010000087.1:0-223 GCF_053485835.1 Thalassotalea fusca | reverse complement strand
AAACCAGATATCTATTTTTTCAGGCTTGACGTGGACTGGCGTGTGAATGATCGTTGCCACAGGGAACTTTTTTATATGCGTCTTGCGCGCCTTCTGTTTGCTTGGGGTGTTTTGACCTACTGGTTATCCAACTGAAGCCAAGGTTTTTGAGTAACCGATAAATATGATTATGATGATATGTTATACCAAAGTGCTCAGTGATGTACGCTTGTACATCGTTACC
>NZ_JBQRUN010000086.1:0-235 GCF_053485835.1 Thalassotalea fusca | reverse complement strand
GTGGTCAAGTACTTGCTAAGCCAGGTTCAATCAACCCACACACTAAGTTTGAGTCAGAAGTTTACGTATTGACTAAAGATGAAGGTGGTCGTCACACGCCATTCTTCAAAGGCTACCGTCCACAGTTCTACTTCCGTACAACTGACATCACTGGTGCTGTAGAGCTTCCAGAAGGTGTAGAAATGGTAATGCCAGGCGACAACTTGAAGTTTGTTGTTGAGCTAATCAACCCAAT
>NZ_JBQRUN010000085.1:0-248 GCF_053485835.1 Thalassotalea fusca | reverse complement strand
TCAGATTTAGCATGATGCGCTATAAAACGAGTTAATTGTATTTTTTGCTTATCAGATAATGAAGACTTCTTTCCAAGTCGAGGTTTGTCCTCTAGTCCATTGAGACCCTCGCTAAGAAAGCGAGTAATACCAATCCGCATTAAAGATTGCCCACCACTGCCCACTTCCTTGAACACATTTTGATGACACGTTTTGTGTCTTTTCTAAAGCTATTCCAAGCGTGACTACATGCGTTGACAATATCCTCA
>NZ_JBQRUN010000084.1:0-248 GCF_053485835.1 Thalassotalea fusca | reverse complement strand
GGAAATAGAGCTTGGATATCGAGAAATGAAACAATCGTTATTGAACAGTGAATACACATTAAGAAGTAAGCGGCCAGATATGATAGAACAAGAGTTATGGGGACTTTTACTCTGCTATAACCTTATCAGGCAAGGGATGACAGCTGCAGCGAGTAGATTAGATAACGTTTGGCCTAACCAGTTAAGCTTCACGAGCTGTTCAATGGCAATAACACAGTTCTTCGCAACACTGCCGTTAACAAGTCCTG
>NZ_JBQRUN010000083.1:0-250 GCF_053485835.1 Thalassotalea fusca | reverse complement strand
ATATGAGGATATTGTCAACGCATGTAGTCACGCTTGGAATAGCTTTAGAAAAGACACAAAACGTGTCATCAAAATGTGTTCAAGGAAGTGGGCAGTGGTGGGCAATCTTTAATGCGGATTGGTATAACCAGTAGGTCAAAACACCCCAAGCAAACAGAAGGCGCGCAAGACGCATATAAAAAAGTTCCCTGTGGCAACGATCATTCACACGCCAGTCCACGTCAAGCCTGAAAAAATAGATATCTGGTTT
>NZ_JBQRUN010000082.1:0-250 GCF_053485835.1 Thalassotalea fusca | reverse complement strand
CGAAAGTTCAAGGGATATGAGGATATTGTCAACGCATGTAGTCACGCTTGGAATAGCTTTAGAAAAGACACAAAACGTGTCATCAAAATGTGTTCAAGGAAGTGGGCAGTGGTGGGCAATCTTTAATACCAATCCTCTTTGAAATATGATCTAATTAGCATCAGCAAAAAATAACAAATCGTGATTTATGACTCAATTGACTTCTGACGCTTTGCTCAAGCTCTCTAAAAGAGAAAAGAACCCGCACAAA
>NZ_JBQRUN010000081.1:0-251 GCF_053485835.1 Thalassotalea fusca | reverse complement strand
AAAAGAGAAAAGAACCCGCACAAACGTGTTCGTTTGTTAGCGGTTTCTTTATTTTTAGAATGCCAAAACCGCACTCAGGTTGCGAGACAATTAAAAGTGGCTAGGCGTAGCGTAAATAGCTGGGTTATACCAATCCTCTTTGAAATATGATCTAATTAGCATCAGCAAAAAATAACAAATCGTGATTTATGACTCAATTGACTTCTGACGCTTTGCTCAAGCTCTCTAAAAGAGAAAAGAACCCGCACAAA
>NZ_JBQRUN010000080.1:0-255 GCF_053485835.1 Thalassotalea fusca | reverse complement strand
TTAGGTACAACCCCCAGAGCGGCTGATGCATCTCTTCCTCGCTTAAACTGCTTGCCGTCGCCTAACCAATGGAGCAAGCTAAACGAGTTAATCGGCCCAACTGCAGGTATCGCAATTAACTTCTGGCTTACCTTCTCTGATTTAACCTTTTGTTGTAACTTCTGGTTATACCAATCAAGTTCAGACTTTGTCGCCTGAAACTGCTGATATCGCCTGAATAGTATTTCTCTGAACTCAGGTGTTAAACCATTTTCA
>NZ_JBQRUN010000079.1:0-255 GCF_053485835.1 Thalassotalea fusca | reverse complement strand
CAGGACTTGTTAACGGCAGTGTTGCGAAGAACTGTGTTATTGCCATTGAACAGCTCGTGAAGCTTAACTGGTTAGGCCAAACGTTATCTAATCTACTCGCTGCAGCTGTCATCCCTTGCCTGATAAGATTATAGCAGAGTAAAAGTCCCCATAACTCTTGTTCTATCATATCTGGCCGCTTACTTCTTAATGTGTATTCACTGTTCAATAACGATTGTTTCATTTCTCGATATCCAAGCTCTATTTCCCAGCGAT
>NZ_JBQRUN010000078.1:0-255 GCF_053485835.1 Thalassotalea fusca | reverse complement strand
ATTCCGATAGCAACCCTCTGATTTGATTGATTATCTTAGTCTGCTCAGCACCGAGTAGCTCTCTGATACGTGAAAACGCCTGCTCGTCTTGCTGCTTTATCGTTAACACTCTTGTCGGCCGCACCTTTCCATGCTGACAGGCTTCAGCAATTGCCATAGCGTCGTTGATGTCATTTTTCTGTCCTCGCAAATAACCTTTCACATGCTGTGGGGGTAATAATTCCACCGTATGTCCCTTTTCCAACAACAGCCTTG
>NZ_JBQRUN010000077.1:0-255 GCF_053485835.1 Thalassotalea fusca | reverse complement strand
TGAAAATGGTTTAACACCTGAGTTCAGAGAAATACTATTCAGGCGATATCAGCAGTTTCAGGCGACAAAGTCTGAACTTGATTGGTATAACCAGAAGTTACAACAAAAGGTTAAATCAGAGAAGGTATGCCAGAAGTTAATTGCGATACCTGCAGTTGGGCCGATTAACTCGTTTAGCTTGCTCCATTGGTTAGGCGACGGCAAGCAGTTTAAGCGAGGAAGAGATGCATCAGCCGCTCTGGGGGTTGTACCTAA
>NZ_JBQRUN010000076.1:0-255 GCF_053485835.1 Thalassotalea fusca | reverse complement strand
TATGATTATGATGATATGTTATACCAAAGTGCTCAGTGATGTACGCTTGTACATCGTTACCCGTTAATCGCCCACCATTCTCAGATTTAGCATGATGCGCTATAAAACGAGTTAATTGTATTTTTTGATTATCAGATAATGAAGACTTCTTTCCAAGTCGAGGTTTGTCCTCTAGTCCATTGAGGCCCTCGCTAAGAAAGCGAGTAACCCAGCTATTTACGCTACGCCTAGCCACTTTTAATTGTCTCGCAACCT
>NZ_JBQRUN010000075.1:0-255 GCF_053485835.1 Thalassotalea fusca | reverse complement strand
ATATAAAAAAGTTCCCTGTGGCAACGATCATTCACACGCCAGTCCACGTCAAGCCTGAAAAAATAGATATCTGGTTTCAAGATGAAGCTCGCTTTGGTCAGCAAAATACCACGACACGATTATGGGCACCTAAAGGAAGTAGACCAAGAGCCGTAAGACAACAACAATTTGAGTATGCTCACTTCTTTGGTGCTGTCTGCCCTGCGACTGGCGAAACAGAAGCACTGATAACGCCCTGTATTAACAAAGACATTA
>NZ_JBQRUN010000074.1:0-256 GCF_053485835.1 Thalassotalea fusca | reverse complement strand
AGGTCTGTAGCTCAGCTGGTTAGAGCGCACCCCTGATAAGGGTGAGGTCGGCAGTTCAAGTCTGCCCAGACCTACCAATACTTCTTCAGAAGAACAAGAGACCAAACTCAAACTGTCTTACGAGATATTTTAAGTTTGGTTTTTTAAACCAAGTTTTTAGCCGAATGAGCGCTAAAATCTACTTCTTTAACAATTTGGAAAGCTGATATAAATACCCGATGTTTACGGTGTCGCGCTGTAAACATCAAAACGATAA
>NZ_JBQRUN010000073.1:0-261 GCF_053485835.1 Thalassotalea fusca | reverse complement strand
AGCGCCGCTTACCACTCGAAACTGTTTTATGGTCAATCATAGGAATGAGTTTTTATCGGCAAAAATCGATGTGGGATATTGCCACTCAAATGGATATCATGTTGCCTGATAAGAAGCCCCTCATTGCGCCAAGTGCTTTGGTTCAAGCACGGCAAAGGCTTGGCTCTGAAGCGGTTAAGAATGTATTTCGATTGATGGCCCAACATGGATATAAAAACAATCAATTCGAGACATGGGCTGGGCTGAATCTTTTAGCCGTTG
>NZ_JBQRUN010000072.1:0-264 GCF_053485835.1 Thalassotalea fusca | reverse complement strand
CCATGTGAGAGTAGGACATCGCTAAGCTTCCCATTCAGTCAAAAAGCCCGCACACTGTGCGGGCTTTTTGCGTTTTAGCTTTTTAAATATTTTGAAGTGGTTAGCAATACGTCTCCGTTCGGCCTGATACCAATCCGCATTATACCAATCCGCATTAAAGATTGCCCACCACTGCCCACTTCCTTGAACACATTTTGATGACACGTTTTGTGTCTTTTCTAAAGCTATTCCAAGCGTGACTACATGCGTTGACAATATCCTCAT
>NZ_JBQRUN010000071.1:0-266 GCF_053485835.1 Thalassotalea fusca | reverse complement strand
CTTGGTCTTTCGGCGTGGGGGTTTTTCACCCCCATTATCGTTACTCATGTCAGCATTCGCACTTCTGATACCTCCAGCATGCTTCTCAACACACCTTCAACGGCTTACAGAACGCTCCCCTACCACTCATCATAAGATGAATCCGCAGCTTCGGTGCATAGTTTAGCCCCGTTACATCTTCCGCGCAGACCGACTCGACTAGTGAGCTATTACGCTTTCTTTAAAGGATGGCTGCTTCTAAGCCAACCTCCTAGCTGTCTATGCCT
>NZ_JBQRUN010000070.1:0-267 GCF_053485835.1 Thalassotalea fusca | reverse complement strand
GAAATCTCAGTCTATAACGGTTTTTATCACCTTAACTGAGCTTATCGCAGATTAACACGTCTTTCATCGCCTCTAACTGCCAAGGCATCCACCATATACGCTTAGTCACTTAACCATACAACCCTAAGTAGTCTTAAGTATGTTGGAGACAAATCCAACACTAAATGTATGACTGACATTTTCACGCACTCTAATGAGCTACTTGAATTAGATGATAATAATTCGAGGAGAATTATTATCGTTTTGATGTTTACAGCGCGACACCGT
>NZ_JBQRUN010000069.1:0-268 GCF_053485835.1 Thalassotalea fusca | reverse complement strand
TGAGGATATTGTCAACGCATGTAGTCACGCTTGGAATAGCTTTAGAAAAGACACAAAACGTGTCATCAAAATGTGTTCAAGGAAGTGGGCAGTGGTGGGCAATCTTTAATGCGGATTGGTATAACCACTTCAAAATATTTTAAAAGCTAAAACGCAAAAAGCCCGCACAGTGTGCGGGCTTTTTGACTGAATGGGAAGCTTAGCGATGTCCTACTCTCACATGGGAACTCCCACACTACCATCGGCGCTATTGCATTTCACTTCTGAG
>NZ_JBQRUN010000068.1:0-285 GCF_053485835.1 Thalassotalea fusca | reverse complement strand
AAGCAAATTGATGCTGTTGTAGTCATTCTCCATCAAAGAAATTTGTGAAGTTATCACTTTCCTGACAAGCTCCCAAGGGCGAGTTTAAAAGGCTTATATGCTGCGTTATTGATTTTGATAAGGGAACCACCATTAACTGCAATCAATGCCTTGCCTCTAAGTAATGCCAGTCAGTTAAGCTGATTGGCATTTTTCTTATTCTTTGGATACTTCGATGGTTTAGGCTTTACCCACCTAGGATACTTTCGGTCTTCTCGTCGGTCGGGTAATTTAAAATAGGACATC
>NZ_JBQRUN010000067.1:0-298 GCF_053485835.1 Thalassotalea fusca | reverse complement strand
ATATTGTCAACGCATGTAGTCACGCTTGGAATAGCTTTAGAAAAGACACAAAACGTGTCATCAAAATGTGTTCAAGGAAGTGGGCAGTGGTGGGCAATCTTTAATGCGGATTGGTATAATACCAATCCTCTTTGAAATATGATCTAATTAGCATCAGCAAAAAATAACAACTCGTGATTTATGACTCAATTGACTTCTGACGCTTTACTCAAGCTCTCTAAAAGAGAAAAGAACCCGCACAAACGTGTTCGTTTGTTAGCGGTTTCTTTATTTTTAGAATGCCAAAACCGCACTCAGG
>NZ_JBQRUN010000066.1:0-299 GCF_053485835.1 Thalassotalea fusca | reverse complement strand
TCGTGATTTATGACTCAATTGACTTCTGACGCTTTGCTCAAGCTCTCTAAAAGAGAAAAGAACCCGCACAAACGTGTTCGTTTGTTAGCGGTTTCTTTATTTTTAGAATGCCAAAACCGCACTCAGGATGCGAGACAATTAAAAGTGGCTAGGCGTAGCGTAAATAGCTGGGTTACTCGCTTTCTTAGCGAGGGTCTCAATGGGCTAGAGGACAAACCTCGACTTGGAAAGAAGTCTTCATTATCTGATAAGCAAAAAATACAATTAACTCGTTTTATAGCGCATCATGCTAAATCTGA
>NZ_JBQRUN010000065.1:0-303 GCF_053485835.1 Thalassotalea fusca | reverse complement strand
CCATGTGAGAGTAGGACATCGCTAAGCTTCCCATTCAGTCAAAAAGCCCGCACACTGTGCGGGCTTTTTGCGTTTTAGCTTTTTAAATATTTTGAAGTGGTTAGCAATACGTCTCCGTTCGGCCTGAGTAGGAGGCACGACGTATCGAAGGGGTTATCAGTATGGAAGCTAATGTTATACCAATCCGCATTAAAGCTTGCCCACCACTGCCCACTTCCTTGAACACATTTTGATGACACGTTTTGTGTCTTTTCTAAAGCTATTCCAAGCGTGACTACATGCGTTGACAATATCCTCATATCC
>NZ_JBQRUN010000064.1:0-317 GCF_053485835.1 Thalassotalea fusca | reverse complement strand
CTCGTCGGTCGGGTAATTTAAAATAGGACATCTGAGTTAATAGAGCCTCATAATGCTTAGGAATATTCCCAGGACTTGTTAACGGCAGTGTTGCGAAGAACTGTGTTATTGCCATTGAACAGCTCGTAAAGCTTAACTGGTTAGGCCAAACGTTATCTAATCTACTCGCTGCAGCTGTCATCCCTTGCCGGATAAGGTTATAGCAGAGTAAAAGTCCCCATAACTCTTGTTCTATCATATCTGGCCGCTTACTTCTTAATGTGTATTCACTGTTCAATAACGATTGTTTCATTTCTCGATATCCAAGCTCTATTTCC
>NZ_JBQRUN010000063.1:0-345 GCF_053485835.1 Thalassotalea fusca | reverse complement strand
CGATTCTTACCACTTTGTTTACCAGGGCTACAACTGCTTTATTAAAACCGCGTCTTTCGACTAACCCTCTAAGCCATAAACTTAACTTGTCTTCTTTCATTTGCTTAATCGCTTGTGTCACGACAGCCCTGGCTCCATGCACTAAGCTGGCTCGCAAGCGACTATTCCCTCGCTTGCTAATCCCTTGCAATCGCACTTTTCCGCCTGTGGTATATTGCTTAGGTACAACCCCCAGAGCGGCTGATGCATCTCTTCCTCGCTTAAACTGCTTGCCGTCGCCTAACCAATGGAGCAAGCTAAACGAGTTAATCGGCCCAACTGCAGGTATCGCAATTAACTTCTGGC
>NZ_JBQRUN010000062.1:0-351 GCF_053485835.1 Thalassotalea fusca | reverse complement strand
GAATGGTGTATATGATAGCCAAGACAGATTAACCAGTTATGGCAACTGTAGTTACCAATATACTGCTAATGGTGAGCTAAAACAGAAAACTTGTGGAAGCGATGTTACGCAGTATAGCTACGATGTTCTTGGTAACTTACTTAAAGTCACTTTGCCAGGTGAAACTGTTGTTGATTATATCATCGACGCACAGGACAGAAGGGTTGGAAAGAAAGTTAATGGAACATTAGTACAAGGATTTCTGTATGGCGGGCAATTACAGCCAGTCGCTGAACTTGACTCAAATAATGCAATTATAAGTCAGTTCATTTATGCGACGAAAACCAATGTACCTGATTACATGCTCAAAGG
>NZ_JBQRUN010000061.1:0-354 GCF_053485835.1 Thalassotalea fusca | reverse complement strand
AACGAACACGTTTGTGCGGGTTCTTTTCTCTTTTAGAGAGCTTGAGCAAAGCGTCAGAAGTCAATTGAGTCATAAATCACGATTTGTTATTTTTTGCTGATGCTAATTAGATCATATTTCAAAGAGGGTTGGTATAACAAAAACTTTCCGTTCGGCCTGAGTAGGAGGCACGACGTATCGAAGGGTGCGCTCAGCACGTATATGGTCTCCTCTTGCTGTGCAAGTACTTTTTGAAATAAACAGATGGCTTACGTATATCCGGCCTGTTTGTTGAGGTTACCCTCTGGCCTTGATGAATCTTTCGCACCCAGCGTCCTCATCGAACGGTCGGCTTGTTAAGCCATCACCCTGAAC
>NZ_JBQRUN010000060.1:0-369 GCF_053485835.1 Thalassotalea fusca | reverse complement strand
AGGATTGGTATTAGTCGATGACTTCTTTTGGGTATAGCAAACAACACTAGTACCTCTCATTTACCATAAGGGCACCCTATCAACCTCTTCTCGTAGAGACAAAAAAGGCCGCTTGCGCGACCTTTTTCATGGTTTAGATGTAATCTAAATATCGAGATTAGTCGATGATCTTAGAAACAACACCTGCACCTACTGTACGACCACCTTCACGGATTGCGAAGCGTAAACCTTCGTCCATCGCGATTGGGTTGATTAGCTCAACAACAAACTTCAAGTTGTCGCCTGGCATTACCATTTCTACACCTTCTGGAAGCTCTACAGCACCAGTGATGTCAGTTGTACGGAAGTAGAACTGTGGACGGTAGCCTT
>NZ_JBQRUN010000059.1:0-381 GCF_053485835.1 Thalassotalea fusca | reverse complement strand
CTTGGTCTTTCGGCGTGGGGGTTTTTCACCCCCATTATCGTTACTCATGTCAGCATTCGCACTTCTGATACCTCCAGCATGCTTCTCAACACACCTTCAACGGCTTACAGAACGCTCCCCTACCACTAGGACGTATCCTTAAGGTATCTCTTTGACTTCACCTACCGACTCAACGTTCGGGTGGGCTTGACCGTTTTCCTTTATAAAACAAAGGAGGAAAACGTTAGTCTTAAATAGCTTAAGTGATACGTCCTAATCCGCAGCTTCGGTGCATAGTTTAGCCCCGTTACATCTTCCGCGCAGACCGACTCGACTAGTGAGCTATTACGCTTTCTTTAAAGGATGGCTGCTTCTAAGCCAACCTCCTAGCTGTCTATGCCT
>NZ_JBQRUN010000058.1:0-382 GCF_053485835.1 Thalassotalea fusca | reverse complement strand
GACTGGGGTGAAGTCGTAACAAGGTAACCCTAGGGGAACCTGGGGTTGGATCACCTCCTTATCTTGAACAATTAACGATGTTGAGTGTTCACACAAATTGCACTGATAACGAAAGTAGAAGAAGTAAAAAGTAAAACCCTAGCATAATAAGGGGCTATAGCTCAGCTGGGAGAGCGCCTGCCTTGCACGCAGGAGGTCAGCAGTTCGATCCTGCTTAGCTCCACCACTTATTGTGTCGTACTTAGGTACATATGCAGGTCTGTAGCTCAGCTGGTTAGAGCGCACCCCTGATAAGGGTGAGGTCGGCAGTTCAAGTCTGCCCAGACCTACCAATACTTCTTCAGAAGAACAAGAGACCAAACTCAAACTGTCTTACGAGATA
>NZ_JBQRUN010000057.1:0-427 GCF_053485835.1 Thalassotalea fusca | reverse complement strand
GATACCACAGTAATACGGATGCATGTTATTGTAGAAATTCATTGAGCTTTCTCCTATTGGTTTGCTTACCTTGAAGCTTAGTCAATGGCTAGCTTCAGGGAGGAGGCTCAATGAGTATCAAGAGAATCAATCGTGATTCGCCATAGTTTGTCACTTTTAGTTGCAAACAACGCAATAAAATTGCCAAACTAGCTCACACATTTTTCAGGCGTTGGCTTTACCTCTAGACTTGTCTTATCATTACACTATAACTACAATGTAATTTATGAGTGATTTAACATTTGAGTGGGATCAAAATAAGGCAAGTTCTAATATCAAGAAGCATGGTATAGCTTTTGAAGAGGCTAAATCTGTGTTTTATGATACGCATGCTCGACTTATTCCAGACCCAGATAGCTCTTTTGGAGAAGAGCGCTTTATTATTCTT
>NZ_JBQRUN010000056.1:0-431 GCF_053485835.1 Thalassotalea fusca | reverse complement strand
TGTTTAAAAGTACGAAACTAAAAGAATGTTTTGCTAAATCTATTGCTAATACACTAAAGTTAGTCATGGTCTTCTCCATTTTGATTGTTGAGTTAACACTACAATCATGGCACATAGATGCCGATTAAGGGTGGAGGAGACCATTACATCGAACGGGGTGTTGTGGTCAACTAATTCTGTTCGTCCTGAGTAGGAGGAACGACGTATCGAAGGATGATATAATCCCGCTCAAATCTAGACTATATTCGCTCATCCAGTGCCTGACGAAGGGTGCTATAACACTTCGACTGCTTCGCGCTCAGTGTGTATATGGTCTCCTCCTGCTGTGCAAGTACTTTTTTGAAATAAACAGATGGCTTACGTATATCCGGCCTGTTTGTTGAGGTTACCCTCTGGCCTTGATGAATCTTTCGCACCCAGCGTCCTCATCG
>NZ_JBQRUN010000055.1:0-444 GCF_053485835.1 Thalassotalea fusca | reverse complement strand
AGTATGACACAGCAACTCGTCACTACGCACACGTAGACTGTCCAGGTCACGCCGATTATGTTAAAAACATGATCACTGGTGCTGCTCAAATGGACGGCGCTATCTTAGTAGTAGCTGCGACTGACGGCCCTATGCCGCAAACTCGTGAGCACATCCTTCTTTCTCGTCAGGTTGGTGTACCATACATCATCGTATTCATGAACAAATGTGACATGGTAGACGACGAAGAATTATTAGAATTAGTAGAGATGGAAGTTCGTGAACTTCTTTCAGAATACGATTTCCCAGGTGATGACTTACCAGTAGTTCAAGGTTCTGCACTAGGTGCATTGAACGGCGAAGCACAATGGGAAGAGAAAGTATTAGAGCTAGCTGAGCACTTAGATACTTACATTCCAGAGCCAGAGCGTGCAATCGATGGTGACTTCATCTTACCAATCGAAG
>NZ_JBQRUN010000054.1:0-470 GCF_053485835.1 Thalassotalea fusca | reverse complement strand
CAACTCATAGATGATACACCTGACCATTCACTAACCATGTTTGATAAAGGGTATTATTCTCTCGGCTTGCTCAATCGCTGGCATCAGCGAGGTGAGCAAAGGCATTGGATGATACCAGCCCGTAAAGACCTTAAATATGATGTGATTAGACAAGTCAATAAGAATGACCTAATCGTTCGGCTTAGTGCTACACCTCACGCACGCAAGAAGTTTGAAGACTTGCCAGAGTATATTGAGGCAAGGCTAATCAGTAAGTTAATTAAAGGCAAAGAGTACCGCATACTCACTTCAATGGTCGACCCAATGCGGTTCCCAAGTGGGGAGATAGTAGAGCTTTATCGCTATCGCTGGGAAATAGAGCTTGGATATCGAGAAATGAAACAATCGTTATTGAACAGTGAATACACATTAAGAAGTAAGCGGCCAGATATGATAGAACAAGAGTTATGGGGACTTTTACTCTGCTATAA
>NZ_JBQRUN010000053.1:0-508 GCF_053485835.1 Thalassotalea fusca | reverse complement strand
TTCAACACTTAAATTTGACAAGGTAGCGATGGAGGCCTGCTCAAGCGCTCATTATTGGGCAAGGCTGTTGTTGGAAAAGGGACATACGGTGGAATTATTACCCCCACAGCATGTGAAAGGTTATTTGCGAGGACAGAAAAATGACATCAACGACGCTATGGCAATTGCTGAAGCCTGTCAGCATGGCAAGGTGCGGCCGACAAGAGTGTTAACGATAAAGCAGCAAGACGAGCAGGCGTTTTCACGTATCAGAGAGCTACTCGGTGCTGAGCAGACTAAGATAATCAATCAAATCAGAGGGTTGCTATCGGAATATGGGATTATCATCAGTAAAGGCGTAGCGAGCTTTACGCGAGATTTGCCTTTGATTTTAGAAGATGGTGAAAATGGTTTAACACCTGAGTTCAGAGAAATACTATTCAGGCGATATCAGCAGTTTCAGGCGACAAAGTCTGAACTTGATTGGTATAACCAGAAGTTACAACAAAAGGTTAAATCAGAGAAGGTA
>NZ_JBQRUN010000052.1:0-563 GCF_053485835.1 Thalassotalea fusca | reverse complement strand
TGAGCTACTTGAATTAGATGATAATAATTCGAGGAGAATTATTATCGTTTTGATGTTTACAGCGCGACACCGTAAACATCGGGTATTTATATCAGCTTTCCAAATTGTTAAAGAAGTAGATTTTAGCGCTCATTCGGCTAAAAACTTGGTTTAAAAAACCAAACTTAATTTATTCGTTGAATACCTTAAGTTTGGTCTTTCTCTTCATCGAAGAAGTGGTGGAGCTAAGCAGGATCGAACTGCTGACCTCCTGCGTGCAAGGCAGGCGCTCTCCCAGCTGAGCTATAGCCCCATTCTGGGTATACATGTTGTCAAAGCGTTTGGTAGGTCTGGGCAGACTTGAACTGCCGACCTCACCCTTATCAGGGGTGCGCTCTAACCAGCTGAGCTACAGACCTAAACTATCGTCCGAAGCTTACATGTTAGGACTTCTTCTTACTTTCGTTATCAGTGCAATTTGTGTGAACACTCAACATCGTTAATTGTTCAAGATAAGGAGGTGATCCAACCCCAGGTTCCCCTAGGGTTACCTTGTTACGACTTCACCCCAGTCATGAATCACA
>NZ_JBQRUN010000051.1:0-577 GCF_053485835.1 Thalassotalea fusca | reverse complement strand
TTGCCCACCACTGCCCACTTCCTTGAACACATTTTGATGACACGTTTTGTGTCTTTTCTAAAGCTATTCCAAGCGTGACTACATGCGTTGACAATATCCTCATATCCCTTGAACTTTCGGTTGGCTAGATAATGTTGTCGCATCCAGCTCCATACTTGCTCTATTGGGTTTAGCTCTGGGGAGTAGGGAGGTATCTTCATGACCGTGATGTTCGGGAATTCATCTCCAATATCATTGGTGTGCCAACCTGCGCCGTCCATGACGACAATAGCGTGGCGATCGTGTTGTGTCCGCTTTGATATTTGTCCTAGGTGTTCTCGCATAATGTCTTTGTTAATACAGGGCGTTATCAGTGCTTCTGTTTCGCCAGTCGCAGGGCAGACAGCACCAAAGAAGTGAGCATACTCAAATTGTTGTTGTCTTACGGCTCTTGGTCTACTTCCTTTAGGAGCCCATAATCGTGTCGTGGTATTTTGCTGACCAAAGCGAGCTTCATCTTGAAACCAGATATCTATTTTTTCAGGCTTGACGTGGACTGGCGTGTGAATGATCGTTGCCACAGGGAACTTTTTTATAT
>NZ_JBQRUN010000050.1:0-616 GCF_053485835.1 Thalassotalea fusca | reverse complement strand
GACCAGGGGAGCCACATTTTAAGGCTGAGACTTGTTCTCGGCCTTTTTTCATTTCATAGCCCGTGAAAAATGCGGTGGACTGTACTCTTATTAAAACCCTGCATGTGTCATCTGTTCAAATCTGACCAGGGGAGCCACATTTTAAGGCTGAGACTTGTTCTCGGCCTTTTTTCATTTCATAGCCCGTAAAAATGCGGTGGACTGTACTCTTATTAAAACCCTGCATGTGTCATCTGTTCAAATCTGACCAGGGGAGCCACATTTTAAGGCTGAGACTTGTTCTCGGCCTTTTTTCATTTCATAGCCCGTGAAAAATGCGGTGGACTGTACTCTTATTAAAACCCTGCATGTGTCATCTGTTCAAATCAGACCAGGGGAGCCACATTATAAAGCTACGGTTCGTCGTGGCTTTTTTCTTTTCATAACCCGTGAAAAATGCGGTGGACTGTACTCTTATTAAAACCCTGCATGTGTCATCTGTTCAAATCAGACCAGGGGAGCCACATTTTAAGGCTGAGACTTGTTCTCGGCCTTTTTTCATTTCATAGCCCGTGAAAAATGCGGTGGACTGTACTCTTATTAAAACCCTGCATGTGTCATCTGTTCAAATCTGACC
>NZ_JBQRUN010000049.1:0-618 GCF_053485835.1 Thalassotalea fusca | reverse complement strand
AAATGTACGTCTGGTTCTTTTAGTCATTGTTTCACCTGTAAGTTCATAAGGTGTATATTAACACCTCTAATCAGGTGGCCAAATTAACTATGCCACTACAATTTCAGATAACTTTTTCTTAACCTGGTTTTGTATCGTGGCGCCAAGCTTCTTCCATTCTTTCAGCGCAGACTTTTTAAATTGCAGTTCATAGCTCATCTAAATTAACCTGTATGCTTTCCTCGTCCTTGCGACTTTCGGCAATACTTAATAGCTCAAGGTCTTCTAAATGATCCATTAAAAACTCGTATGTATCTGCTGGTATGCAATAAAAAGCAGGCTCGTTTCTATTTAGCACTGCAATAGGTTCACCGTTTGCGCTTAAAGCAACTTTCATAGGGTTTGCTTTCAACTCACTAATACTAGCGGCTGTTTCAGTTAAAATTCTAGTAGTCATGCTAACCTCGGTATTATTAACAGGTCTTTTATTTGGTCTTATTGTAGCTCTCGAAACATAACACATATGAGCCGTAACTCTGTCAATAAGCAATAGTGTTTTTTTTGCCCGTTTCAAGTCAGTGACGGGCAAGGTTAAATCAATAAGCAAACTCGTTTACTTCGTCTGTCGATGTGGTCGTT
>NZ_JBQRUN010000048.1:0-657 GCF_053485835.1 Thalassotalea fusca | reverse complement strand
TAACACATATGAGCCGTAACTCTGTCAATAAGCAATAGTGTTTTTTTTGCCCGTTTCAAGTCAGTGACGGGCAAGGTTAAATCAATAAGCAAACTCGTTTACTTCGTCTGTCGATGTGGTCGTTAAGCAAGTTGCTTACGGCAAACACATATAGAGGCTCTCTTATTGTGATCTCATCACTGCCTGTCTTGTCTCTCTTCCTTGTGATGAAACAGGGGCACTAGACATTTATCGGTTAACCCAATCAAGGCGCTATTCAAGGAGGCTGGTTTCATTTTATGTGTCCAGTTAGTTTCAGGCTCAAGTTGGGTGTAAGCGACTTTGCTTATTGTATTAATGCACGCGTACTGAGTGTCTAATCAAGAGAAATTAGCTTAGGGCTTCCGACATATAATTGGGAAACAGCTTTGTTTCTACTAAATACGCCCAATTGATTGATGTTCGACCTTGTATCTAGTTAGGTGTTCAGCTCACTCAGTACCGTGACTAACCCTTTAAGAACCTGGCTTCATCGAATACGGTCTCTTTTTTCAACATAAAATAAACGCAGCGCCCGAGCTTATGCGCAAGTGCAGAGAGTGCTTTTGCTTTACTCATTCGCTTTTGTAATTTTTCAATATATTGGTTGGCATTTGAATTATGCCGCAACAGGAGAAC
>NZ_JBQRUN010000047.1:0-786 GCF_053485835.1 Thalassotalea fusca | reverse complement strand
AACATCGTAGCTATACTGCGTAACATCGCTTCCACAAGTTTTCTGTTTTAGCTCACCATTAGCAGTATATTGGTAACTACAGTTGCCATAACTGGTTAATCTGTCTTGGCTATCATATACACCATTCGTTGTAATAGTGCTTGTTCCATCATTGACGCTTTTACTGAGGCGGTTACCATTTCCATCAAAGCTGTACGTAGTGGTTACCGTGCCATTAATGACGCTTTCCAATCGCCCTGCTTGGTCATAGCTATAATCTTCGGTGACCGTTGTTCCTTGTAAGTTCAATGAACGCTGGGTAATGCGACCCAGTTTATCTCGTTGATAAGTAGCTGACAGCAAAGTGGTCGTGTTATGTTGCGTTACTTCAGTATCTATTTCGCCATGATTATTAAATGTACGATTCATGGTAATATTGTTAAGCGTTGAGCCGTTTATCAAACCTGATTTTTGAGCTTCATGACTAATGCTTATGCTACCTGCATTGGTCAACAAATTATCCAAATCGTATTGGTAGTCAATACAATTGGCACCATTGATACATGTTTGGCTAACAATGAAATCGGTGTTATAGCTTTGGCTAACAATACCCGCTATTTCACCCGACCAAGTTTGAGATAGCGGCAAATTACCATCGTAAACAAAGGCTAATGTCCCGTTATCTGGCGCAGTAATATCTGTTACATTGCCATGACTGTCATAAACATAACTGTATATTCCTCTTGGAATACTCATGCTTGCCAACTGATTAGTACCAGCAGTGTAGTTAAACAACAATTGCTGCCC
>NZ_JBQRUN010000046.1:0-805 GCF_053485835.1 Thalassotalea fusca | reverse complement strand
CGACCACATCGACAGACGAAGTAAACGAGTTTGCTTATTGATTTAACCTTGCCCGTCACTGACTTGAAACGGGCAAAAAAAACACTATTGCTTATTGACAGAGTTACGGCTCATATGTGTTAGCTTTTATTTTGCAGAAGTTTATTTATGTCCTTGGACGCCTGCTTACAACCACCATCTTTTTCGCCACTTTTGTACCGATTGTCGTGTGTAATAAGCGTAATACGATACGACACGTTACCTCAGTAGAATTTCTATAATTTTTGAATCTAAATTGGCTTTTTTCAATATCATTTATATCCAAATATATTTCTTTTGAAGGATAAACAAGAACAATAGAATTGTTTTGAAGTATAGCTTTGTAGAATTTCTCTTGTGAAATAGCAACAAAGTAGAAACCAATAAAAAGACAACATGAATACATTATTGTTAGATTTAGTGGTCGTATTTTCTTTTTGAAATGGTTATATAATACTACGCTAGCTGCAAGAATTCCTGTCAGCAAGAAATATCTATATAAACCTAAGGCTCCAGAAATAGGAGCTTCAAAAATAGAAAGTGTTTCCATAACGCCCATACTTCCAAGAAAAGCTAACGCCACAATTAGCGGCAAAAAATTTTTGGCTAGAATAGCGAACGCAGTGAGAACAGCCAACTGTTTTTTGTCCGTTTAATTGCCTTGATACTCATTGAGCCTCCTCCCTGAAGCTAGCCATTGACTAAGCTTCAAGGTAAGCAAACCAATAGGAGAAAGCTCAATGAATTTCTACAATAACATGCATCCGTATTACTGTGGTATCGATTT
>NZ_JBQRUN010000045.1:0-875 GCF_053485835.1 Thalassotalea fusca | reverse complement strand
GAAATCTCAGTCTATAACGGTTTTTATCACCTTAACTGAGCTTATCGCAGATTAACACGTCTTTCATCGCCTCTAACTGCCAAGGCATCCACCATATACGCTTAGTCACTTAACCATACAACCCTAAATAGTCTTAAGTGTGTTGGAGACAAATCCAACACTAAATGTATGACTGACATTTTCACGCACTCTAATGAGCTACTTGAATTAGATGATAATAATTCGAGGAGAATTATTATCGTTTTGATGTTTACAGCGCGACACCGTAAACATCGGGTATTTATATCAGCTTTCCAAATTGTTAAAGAAGTAGATTTTAGCACTCATTCGGCTAAAAACTTGGTTTAAAAAACCAAACTTAAATTATCTCGTAAGACAGTTTGAGTTTGGTCTCTTGTTCTTCTGAAGAAGTATTGGTAGGTCTGGGCAGACTTGAACTGCCGACCTCACCCTTATCAGGGGTGCGCTCTAACCAGCTGAGCTACAGACCTATATTTTAGAGTTCACCTTTACCTAGCTGGTAGGTCTGGGCAGACTTGAAAAAAACAGGCCGACCTCACCGCTCTTTCCTTATTAAATATTAAGGCTTCGCGACGGGGTGCGCTCTTCATTCGAGCTACTATACACATCGTAAATTAAGTGGTGGAGCTAAGCAGGATCGAACTGCTGACCTCCTGCGTGCAAGGCAGGCGCTCTCCCAGCTGAGCTATAGCCCCTCATTTACGTATGAGTAAAGGGTTACTTCTTCTACTTTCGTTATCAGTGCAATTTGTGTGAACACTCAACATCGTTAATTGTTCAAGATAAGGAGGTGATCCAACCCCAGGTTCCCCTAGGGTTACCTTGTTACGACTTCACCCCAGTCATGAATCACA
>NZ_JBQRUN010000044.1:0-1024 GCF_053485835.1 Thalassotalea fusca | reverse complement strand
CTTTTTTGCTTAGCGACAATAGCATTGTAGAACCACCTGATCCCATGCCGAACTCAGAAGTGAAATGCAATAGCGCCGATGGTAGTGTGGGAGTTCCCATGTGAGAGTAGGACATCGCTAAGCTTCCTATTTAGTAATAACCCAGCTTACGCTGGGTTATTGCGTCTGGAGGGGTTCCCGAGTGGCCAAAGGGATCAGACTGTAAATCTGACGGCTCCGCCTTCGGTGGTTCGAATCCACCTCCCTCCACCATCATTCCAAAAGCCTGCTTTAAAAGTAGGCTTTTTTCGTTTTAGAACGAAATGGGATCAGCGTCAATAAACGCTGATTTCGGTTTGAATTAAAAATATGGCGAAGAGTTTACCTGACTCTGACCCCAGAAAAGTTAAAGTTTTTGCTTAGTGACAATAGCATTGTAGAACCACCTGATCCCATGCCGAACTCAGAAGTGAAATGCAATAGCGCCGATGGTAGTGTGGGAGTTCCCATGTGAGAGTAGGTCATCGCTAAGCTTCCTATTTAGTAATTAAGCCCGCACTTTGTGTGGGCTTTTTGCGTTATAGCATCTGGCATTTATGAAAAAGCATCGTAGAACCACCAAATCCCATGCGCTAATACCCGTCACGGACGCCCAGAAGTGGCAGCTCTTGGACATCCATGTCCCTGCTGCATTAGAACTTCCTTGTTCGTCAAACAACGCCGGTCGCTCCTAGACATCCATGTCTACGCGACATTAATGCATCCTTGCATGTCATGGTAGTGTGGGAGTTCCCATGTGAGAGTAGGACATCGCTAAGCTTCCCATTCAGTCCGTCGAAGGACTACGTTCATCTCGGTAACTGCTCCATGCGTTACTCTAATGTCCTACATCCATGTAGGAACATGAAAATCATCGACATTATACCAATCCGCATTAAAGATTGCCCACCACTGCCCACTTCCTTGAACACATTTTGATGACACGTTTTGTGTCTTTTCTAAAGCTATTCCAAGCGTGACTACATGCGTTGACAATATCCTCATA
>NZ_JBQRUN010000043.1:0-1159 GCF_053485835.1 Thalassotalea fusca | reverse complement strand
TTAGGGTTGTATGGTTAAGTGACTAAGCGTATATGGTGGATGCCTTGGCAGTTAGAGGCGATGAAAGACGTGTTAATCTGCGATAAGCTCAGTTAAGGTGATAAAAACCGTTATAGACTGAGATTTCTGAATGGGGAAACCCACTTGCATAAGCAAGTATCTTTTAGTGAATACATAGCTAAAAGAGGCGAACCGGGAGAACTGAAACATCTAAGTACCCCGAGGAAAAGAAATCAACCGAGATTTCCTTAGTAGCGGCGAGCGAACGGGAATTAGCCCTTAAGCATGGGGGCGCTAGTGGAATGTTCTGGAAAGGACAGCGATACAGGGTGATAGCCCCGTACACGAAAGCAAACCCAATGTGAAATCGAGTAGGTCGGCACACGTGAAATGTTGACTGAACATGGGGGGACCATCCTCCAAGGCTAAATACTCCTAACTGACCGATAGTGAACCAGTACCGTGAGGGAAAGGCGAAAAGAACCCCTGTGAGGGGAGTGAAATAGAACCTGAAACCGTATACGTACAAGCAGTGGAAGCCTTCGGGTGACTGCGTACCTTTTGTATAATGGGTCAGCGACTTATATTTAGTAGCAAGGTTAACCGATTAGGGGAGCCGTAGCGAAAGCGAGTGTTAACTGCGCGTTCAGTTGCTAGGTATAGACCCGAAACCCGGCGATCTACCCATGGGCAGGTTGAAGGTTGAGTAACATCAACTGGAGGACCGAACACACGTATGTTGAAAAATGCGGTGATGACCTGTGGGTCGGAGTGAAAGGCTAATCAAGCCGGGAGATAGCTGGTTCTCCCCGAAATCTATTTAGGTAGAGCCTCGCACGAACACCATTGGGGGTAGAGCACTGTTAAGGCTAGGGGGTCATCCCGACTTACCAACCCTTTGCAAACTCCGAATACCGATGAGTGATATGCGGGAGACACACGGTGGGTGCTAACGTCCATCGTGAAGAGGGAAACAACCCAGACCGCCAGCTAAGGTCCCAAAGTCATAGTTAAGTGGGAAACGATGTGGAAAGGCATAGACAGCTAGGAGGTTGGCTTAGAAGCAGCCATCCTTTAAAGAAAGCGTAATAGCTCACTAGTCGAGTCGGTCTGCGCGGAAGATGTAACGGGGCTAAACTATGCACCGAAGCTGCGGATT
>NZ_JBQRUN010000042.1:0-1259 GCF_053485835.1 Thalassotalea fusca | reverse complement strand
TGTAGTGGTCAAGTAAAATTGGCCACGGTTTTATAGTTTTCCCAGTATCTTTTTTCAGATTCGTTTGGAGTTAAGCCTCCGTTGTATTGATGCGGTCGCAATTGATTATAGTAACCCACAATATATCGAATGATTTCTTGTTGAGCTTGCACTATGTTGCAATAACCAGAGACTGGTATCCATTCTGTTTTCAAGCTTCTAAAGAATCGCTCCATCGGGCTATTGTCCCAACAATTACCTCGCCTTGATAAACTTTGCTTCATCTGGAAACGCCAGATTAGTTGCCGATAGTAACGACTGGTGTAGTGGCTACCTTGGTCGCTGTGGAACATAACCCCTTTGGGTTTTCCTCGCGATTCATAAGCCATTTTAAGTGCTTTTCCAGTCAGCTTGCTGTCTGGAGATAGCGACATTGCCCAACCAATAGGTTTGCGTGCAAATAAGTCGACAACAACCGCTAAATACATCCATCTGTTTCCCACCCACACATATGTAACATCACCTACCCAGACTTGATTAGGCTGCACAACAGCAAATTGCCTCTCCAAGTGATTGGGAATATTAATGTGCTCTTTGTTCGCCTTGCGATATTGATGTCTAGGTATCTGGCAGCTAACCAGATTCATGGCTTTCATCAATTTACTTGCACGATAACGCGATAATTTAATTCCTTGTGCTGTTACCATGCCCGCAATACTTCGAGCACCCGCTGAGCCATGGCTTGCTGCGTACACTTCCTTCACTAAACTGCGTAGTTTTACCAGTTCTGGAGAAATAACCTTCTTTCTACTACGCCAGTATTTGTAACTGCTACGGTGGATATTGAACACTTTACACAACATTGTCACGCTGTAGCTCCGTCTGAGTTTCTCTATTATCGAGAATTGTTCAATGAGTCCGACATCAACAGAGCTGTAGCCTTTTTTAGTATTTCGTTGTGCTGTTCAATTTGTGCTAGCTTCTTTTTTAGCTCACGAATTTCTATTTGCTCTGGTGTCATGGGAGAGGCTTTGGGTGATATACCTTGACGCTCTTTTCTGAGTTGTCGCACCCAATTATCCATCGTTGATTTGCCAACATTCATCGCTTTCGCAGCTTCAATCACAGAATAATTTTGGTCGAGCACTAATTGGGCAGCTTCTAGTTTGAATTCTGCGCTAAATGTACGTCTGGTTCTTTTAGTCATTGTTTCACCTGTAAGTTCATAAGGTGTATATTAACACCTCTAATCAGGTGGCCAAATTAACTATGCCACTACA
>NZ_JBQRUN010000041.1:0-1441 GCF_053485835.1 Thalassotalea fusca | reverse complement strand
AGCTTCTAGTTTGAATTCTGCGCTAAATGTACGTCTGGTTCTTTTAGTCATTGTTTCACCTGTAAGTTCATAAGGTGTATATTAACACCTCTAATCAGGTGGCCAAATTAACTATGCCACTACAAAATCCCTTTCTCCCCCTGGTGGACCAGTTAAATATCGGTTTAACTACAACATAACTTTTCAACAGACTGCCGTACTCCAAAAACAATTTATTCTAGTTTTTTTGGGGGATATATGACTGAAATTCAATACATAAAACTCGGATGGGTAAAACCCATAATTATTGAAAAATTAAAAGGTATCAAGACAGACGCACTTCGAAAGAAAAAAGAACAGCATTTATTTATAGAAGAGAAGCACTGGAGAAAAGCTAAAGACAACGTGATTTATTACAACTATGAAGAATTAGATAGTTTATTAGGGGGGAAATATGACTAATAGAAAAGACTCAATACTAACTGGGGAAGCACTAAAAGATGAAGTAGAACAATACAAAGGATTAACCATACACGGTAATCGAATCAGAATGAGTTTCACCTATAAGGGACAACGTTGTATTGAAAATCTTGACGATAAATTAACAGCTAAAAATATAAAAGCGGCAGATGATAAACGTACTGCTATTCGGCATGAAATAAGTCGTGGGAGTTTTAAGTACGAAGAGCATTTCCCCAATAGCAAAAAAACGCATTTATTCAGTTGTAAACCACGCACTGAAGAAACCTTATCATCGGTACTAAATAGGTGGCTAGAAATAAAAAAAACCAAGCTAGCACCAAGCTCTTATAAAAGCTATCACAACAAATCTCACTGCCACATTATCCCTAAATTTGGTAGTAGGAAAATTAGTACAATCCTTCAGAGTGAAATAAATGAGTGGGTATCTAAGGATTTACACCATTTAAGTAATAAAACGATTAACAATATACTACTAGTACTCAGAGGTTGCTTTGCTGACGCAGTAAAAGATCAAAAACTTGATTCTTCGCCTATGGAACATGTCGAGCCTTTAAAGCAATTAGAAAATGAACCTGATCCATTTTCACTTGAGGAAATAAGAGCATTTGTTAACACACCAACAAATAGAGTACAGGAAGTAAATGCGTTTGAGTTCTCGTGCTTAACAGGGCTTCGTCCATCAGAAATGATCGCTTTAGCATGGGAAGATGTCGATACCGTCAATTGGACACTAAAAATCGATAGAGCCAAAGTGAACAATAGCTTTAAGCGAACAAAAACAAAATCCAGTAAACGAACCATTAACCTTATAGCTCCCGCTATTGACGTTTTAAAAAGGCAAATGGAATTTAGTAATACCAATCCTCTTTGAAATATGATCTAATTAGCATCAGCAAAAAATAACAAATCGTGATTTATGACTCAATTGACTTCTGACGCTTTGCTCAAGCTCTCTAAAAGAGAAAAGAACCCGCACAAA
>NZ_JBQRUN010000040.1:0-1451 GCF_053485835.1 Thalassotalea fusca | reverse complement strand
TCAGACTACTGACAAACCCCGTTATTTTATACGGGGTTTGTTTTTTATAAGCAGCCGTAGGCTGCGATCGCGATATTTTGCGATTAGAGCTTTTTTCCATTCTATTTGTTCTTATATGTTGGTTTTGGGATTTTCTGCTAGTTTGGCGTGTTTTTTTGAAGTATATGTTTTTAAAAGGGCTTCCCCTCTTAGATTGCCATTATCTGAGGAATATTTGATAGCGTCATCGCTATCTTTTTCATATTTTGCGCTGCCGCAGCTAAATATGCCTGCATTTGAACATTACGTTTACCTCGATATCTTGCATATCTGTGGCCGTGGTGTTGTTTTGCATCAGCAAAGCTTCTTTCTACGGTTTCACATCGTCGTTTGTATAGGTGTTTACCTAGGCTTGTTAAGCGAAATGTATTGGCTCGCTCTTGGCTCGCGGCCATTACATGACGCGTTATGACTTTCTTATTGCTTTTACTCTTAGTGCAATCGTTTAATATCGGGCAATTAACACATACCTTGGGGTTAGAATGGTATTCTCGGTAGCCTTCTCGACTAGTGGTTGAGTAGATTAACGTTTGCGCTTGCGGACAGGTATACGTATCTGCTTTCTCGTTATATGTGAAATGCTTTTTTTTAATGGCATTCTTAGTTCGTGAGGGACGACGGTAGCCAAACACCCCTTGAATATTGCGCTGTTCTAGATTGAAACATACGGGAGCTGTGAAGTAACCTGCATCAATACCAACAAAGTTTGGTGACAGTGCAAAACGATTTTCAATGGCATCGAGGCGAGCAATGTATGGCTGAGAATCGTGGACATTACCTGGCGTGATGTGCGTATCAACAATAATGTTATAGTCATTATCCACCGTTCGGTGGTCTAAGTAGAAAAAGCCTTTTGGCTTTTCATCTCGATGCATATAACCGCTATCACCATCAGTTTTGCTGACCTTATTCTGCTTTATCTCACAATAACCTTTATCCTTAAGTGGCTTTTTTCCTGCCGCTTTACGGTCTGCCTCCACAGCTTTGTCGATTTGTTTGATATACGCACTGGTTGAGACAGGTTTAAATTTGTTGGTGAACTTTCGTTTATTTGCATTCGCTTTTAAGTGTGTGCTGTCGGTGAATAAGGCTTTACCGCCAACTAAACCATGTTTAATTGCTTGTTGAACAATGTTATTAAATATACGTTCAAATACATCTGTACCATTGAAACGGCGGATACGGTTTTGGCTAAGTGTTGATGCATCGATAACCTTTTCGGTAAGTCCCATGCGTAGAAACCATCGATACGCGACATTCACTTCAATGTCTTTGATGATTTGACGCTCACTTTTAATACCAAATAAATAGCCTAGCAGCATGATTTTAAATAGCTGAACAGGGTCAACTGGCGGGCGGCCATTATCCGTACAGTACAAGTCCTTGACTTCATCTCGGATGAATTCGAAATT
>NZ_JBQRUN010000039.1:0-1679 GCF_053485835.1 Thalassotalea fusca | reverse complement strand
TAAATCTAAATTGGAAGTAAGTAAAGCAAACAAAAGAATTAATCGTGATTCGCCATAGTTTGTCATTTTTAGTTGCAAACGGCGCAATAAAATTGCCAAACTAAGCTCACACATTATTCAGGCGTTATATTTTTTTAGTATTGGAGTATCCAAATGGCTCAAGGCACCAATAAGAAGTTACTGGCTAAGAAAGTTCGAAAGGGCGATAAAGGCTATCCGATTGCAACTATTGCCTTTTATGGCCCCAACAATATTGTTGCGACAAAAGTGGTTTGCTCGATTATTGGCTATGATGGCGCAGAACCTGAACCAATGAAGAAATGGTTTTCTTCCACTGATCTTCGAAAGTCAGAAGAAGTTATAAGTGAAGTTTTAGGCTTTATCGACGAAAATGGAGCTAAATCGGTGAGTATGGTCGAAGAGATAATCGGCTGCCCTCACGAAGAGGGTATTGATTATCCCGTTGGTGGACATTGTCCTAAATGTGTTTATTGGAAAGGTCGGGATAGATTTAGCGGTGAGATGCTGCATTAAAAAAATAACAAACCGATAAAGGAAAGACTCGTCACGGCTTGCTCGAGTTCGTTACTCACTGATATTAGCAAGCCTAAACTCGCTTCTTATTGGGGCGTTATATTCCCGGAGACTATGGACTCACTACACGACTACAATATTTTTAAATATGAAGTTCTTTCGTCGGAACGGCAAATCGTATTCCATACGAAAGACCATCACGGAGATACGGAGGCAATTGTAACTTTTAGTGGGGTTTCTGGTCATCTTCTTGAGCATGGATTAGAGGGAAACATCGTACTAGACTTTGACGAATACGAAGACATAGATCAGTTTTATTCCCACTTCGAAAATGGGCTCAAGCGATATCAAAAATACGGTTTGCCGCTCAAAACAGAAAATAGCGACTCCTTTCTTTTCTCTATGAAGTCGCTCTGTCTAAAAGCTTATGTACTTTCTACTTCGTACGGGTTACATGGCTGGATTTTGGCAAAGACAGTGCAAGTGGAATATAACAAACTGATAAAGGAAGGGACATAAAACAATTGGCTTGGCATTCGTGCCTCGCTAAAGTATAACCAATTATTTTATTGCCTCTTATCGAGGTGCTAGCAACGCTTCTGGCATGTGGAAATATCTATAATTTATAAGGAAATTTAAATGATAAAAACTATCAAAATTAGTCTTTTCACTCTTGTTGCTTTGGTTTCAAACAACGGTTTGGCAAATGATTTCTCTCCAGATTTTATAAAAAATGAAATTCAAATGGCTCATACTCAATATTTGAAGGGGTCATCTGAAAGCGGGCTTTACGCGCTCCACGCCTTAACAAGAATTCTGGAATCAACTGAGTCCAGTGATAAACTTGATCCAAATAACCTCTCATTTACTTACCTTAGAATAGGCTTGTTACATGAAAAGATGGGTCGTGCATCTAAAGCAAATGAATTCTTTAATAAAGCAATGAAAAACTATATAGGTAGTAACGCTAACATAGCCCAGCTCAAAGAGGTTGCTCTTTTGTTGGATGAAAACGCAGCTAACACATATGAGCCGTAACTCTGTCAATAAGCAATAGTGTTTTTTTTGCCCGTTTCAAGTCAGTGACGGGCAAGGTTAAATCAATAAGCAAACTCGTTTACTTCGTCTGTCGATGTGGTCGTTAA
>NZ_JBQRUN010000038.1:0-1706 GCF_053485835.1 Thalassotalea fusca | reverse complement strand
CTACGCAACTGACCCGCTTTGGCGCTAGGGATTACAGTGCAGAGCCAGGCCGTTGGACCAGTAAAGATCCAATTCGCTTTTCAGCTGGTGATAGTAATCTTTATGGGTATGTATTTAATGATCCTATAAACTTCATTGATCCAAGTGGTCTTGCGGCGGACACGATATTCGATGCAGGGCTTATTCTTTACGACCTTTTTAAAATAGCGAATGAAAATATCTTTGGAGATTGTGATAACTTTGGCGATAATGTTGCTGCTTTAGGTGGAGATGTATTAAGTTTCTTCATACCAGGGGTTACAGGGTTAGGTACTGCTAATAGAGTTAACTTAGCAAGCTCTCAAAGAACTAAGCATATATTGACGGGAGATGCTACAGGCGGTGGTCATAAGTTTGGCTTTTCTCGTCTATTCAACGGCAAAACTAAATTTCCTGCCACTTGGTCTAGCGATAAGATAATGCACGCTGTTTCAGATATCGCTACAGATCCTAGTTTGAAGTGGGTACAACAAACGGGTAAAGCTGGAAGTTTGTTTACTAAATCAGGGAAGCCCGCTCGCTTTACTGTTGAAGGCATGCGCAATGGAACAAAAATCAAAGTTGTTATAGAACCTGCTGGAGAAGGCATTATTACTGCTTTTCCACTTAAATAGACTTTAGGTAAATTAAATGAAAGAACTTGAGAATAAGCTTGTAGCATTTTTAAAAGATGTATCTAACGGATTAACTGAGTCGGACGTCGAAAATGCTAAAGACTTTATTAACCATAGTGAGTATGGGGTTGCTTTTGAATTGATATGTGACCAGCTCTATGAGAATGATTCAATACTAACAGCTGATAATCTTAAGTCTGCTCAATTATTAGCAGAAATGATGGAGTTAGATGAAAAATCATGGAGCTTTTTGAAAGAAAATTTTCAGTAATGACTTATTAGATTTTACGCAGTTTCATGAAATGAAAGCTAACGGATGTTCTCCACAGGAGGCAGCAGAAATTGCTGTAGAAGTAGGGGTAAGTACCGCGACGGGAAACATTCCCGTAATAATTAAAAAGGTACAGAAATAATGTCTACTAATTTAATTGGTAAAAAAGCGACCATCAAACGTAATGACTACGCGGAACAAGAGTGAATTAACTAGGCCACCCATAGTTATTTGCGCATTTTTGAACCTTGGCTAGACTTGTTGAAATGGAATTTTTAAGTCAAGGAGAGACAATGCCAAAATCGAGTATTAATTAGGCCACCCATAGTTAGGGCTAAATAGGCCACCCACAGGGCTAAATAGGCCACCCACAATTATCAACAAATGGCTAAATAGGCCACCCACAATTATCAACAAATGGCTAAATAGGCCACCCACAATTATCAACAAATGGCTAAATAGGCCACCCACAATTATCAATAATGGCAATCTCGTATCTCTCACACCACCTGGTCAACCGACACATTATTTTAATTACAACGGTGTTGGCCATGAAACAAGCTATACCCCGCCAGATGTAGCAGATGTTTCCAATCCATCTACGACTTATGATTATGACCGAGACCGTAAGCTAACCACCATCACGCGGCCCGATGGGCAGCAATTGTTGTTTAACTACACTGCTGGTACTAATCAGTTGGCAAGCATGAGTATTCCAAGAGGAATATACAGTTATGTTTATGACAGTCATGGCAATGTAACAGATATTACTGCGCCAGATA
>NZ_JBQRUN010000037.1:0-1851 GCF_053485835.1 Thalassotalea fusca | reverse complement strand
CACGAATGCGATGTCTAGCGAGATTCGATAAGAATCGCTCTTTAACAATTAGTTATCATGCAATTTGTGTGGGCACTCACATTAATGTTAATTGAAATAAGCAGCTTGTCTGCACATTAACTTAATGATGAATGACACACAAAACAAAATTTACTTTTAAAGTAATGCAAGTTTTGCTTTTTATGTCACTTTTTAAGTGAGATAAAAAGAGTACAGAATTCATTGAGTCGCACTTCGGTGCACAAACGATTTTTTAATTGAAGAGTTTGATCATGGCTCAGATTGAACGCTGGCGGCAGGCTTAACACATGCAAGTCGAGCGGAAACGATGATAGCTTGCTATCAGGCGTCGAGCGGCGGACGGGTGAGTAATGCTTGGGAATATGCCTTGAGGTGGGGGACAACAGTTGGAAACGACTGCTAATACCGCATAATGTCTACGGACCAAAGAGGGGGACCTTCGGGCCTCTTGCCTTTAGATTAGCCCAAGTGAGATTAGCTAGATGGTGGGGTAATGGCCTACCATGGCGACGATCTCTAGCTGGTTTGAGAGGATGATCAGCCACACTGGGACTGAGACACGGCCCAGACTCCTACGGGAGGCAGCAGTGGGGAATATTGCACAATGGGCGAAAGCCTGATGCAGCCATGCCGCGTGTGTGAAGAAGGCCTTCGGGTTGTAAAGCACTTTCAGTCGTGAGGAAAGGTTAGTAGGTAATATCTGCTAGCTGTGACGTTAGCGACAGAAGAAGCACCGGCTAACTCCGTGCCAGCAGCCGCGGTAATACGGAGGGTGCGAGCGTTAATCGGAATTACTGGGCGTAAAGCGTGCGTAGGCGGTTGATTAAGCGAGATGTGAAATCCCGGGGCTTAACCTCGGAACTGCATTTCGAACTGGTCAACTAGAGTACTGTAGAGGGTGGTGGAATTTCCAGTGTAGCGGTGAAATGCGTAGAGATTGGAAGGAACATCAGTGGCGAAGGCGGCCACCTGGACAGATACTGACGCTGAGGCACGAAAGCGTGGGGAGCAAACAGGATTAGATACCCTGGTAGTCCACGCCGTAAACGATGTCAACTAGCTGTCTGTGAACTTGATTCGTGGGTAGCGTAGCTAACGCGCTAAGTTGACCGCCTGGGGAGTACGGCCGCAAGGTTAAAACTCAAATGAATTGACGGGGGCCCGCACAAGCGGTGGAGCATGTGGTTTAATTCGATGCAACGCGAAGAACCTTACCATCCCTTGACATCCAGAGAATTTTCTAGAGATAGATTAGTGCCTTCGGGAACTCTGAGACAGGTGCTGCATGGCTGTCGTCAGCTCGTGTTGTGAAATGTTGGGTTAAGTCCCGCAACGAGCGCAACCCCTATCCTTATTTGCCAGCGAGTAGTGTCGGGAACTCTAAGGAGACTGCCGGTGATAAACCGGAGGAAGGTGGGGACGACGTCAAGTCATCATGGCCCTTACGGGATGGGCTACACACGTGCTACAATGGCGTATACAGAGGGCAGCAAGACCGCGAGGTGGAGCGAATCCCACAAAGTACGTCGTAGTCCGGATTGGAGTCTGCAACTCGACTCCATGAAGTCGGAATCGCTAGTAATCGTAGATCAGAATGCTACGGTGAATACGTTCCCGGGCCTTGTACACACCGCCCGTCACACCATGGGAGTGGGTTGCAAAAGAAGTGGCTAGTTTAACCTTCGGGAGGACGGTCACCACTTTGTGATTCATGACTGGGGTGAAGTCGTAACAAGGTAACCCTAGGGGAACCTGGGGTTGGATCACCTCCTTATCTTGAACAATTAACGATGTTGAGTGTTCACACAAATTGCACTGATAACGAAAGTA
>NZ_JBQRUN010000036.1:0-1936 GCF_053485835.1 Thalassotalea fusca | reverse complement strand
AGTGGTAGGGGAGCGTTCTGTAAGCCGTTGAAGGTGTGTTGAGAAGCATGCTGGAGGTATCAGAAGTGCGAATGCTGACATGAGTAACGATAATGGGGGTGAAAAACCCCCACGCCGAAAGACCAAGGTTTCCTGTCCCATGTTAATCAGGGCAGGGTAAGTCGGCCCCTAAGGCGAGGCCGAAAGGCGTAGTCGATGGGAAACAGATTAATATTTCTGTACTTCTATATATTGCGAAGGAGGGACGGAGAAGGCTAGGCAGGCATGGCGTTGGTTGTCCATGTGAAAGTGTGTAGGTTGAGAGTTTAGGCAAATCCGGACTCTTAAGACTGAGACACGAGACGAGACTCTACGGAGTCGAAGCTGTTGATGCCCTGCTTCCAGGAAAAGCTTCTAAGCATCAGATATATAGGAACCGTACCCCAAACCGACACAGGTGGTTAGGTAGAGAATACTAAGGCGCTTGAGAGAACTCGGGTGAAGGAACTAGGCAAAATAGTACCGTAACTTCGGGAGAAGGTACGCCGGCTTTGGTGATGGGACTTGCTCCCTAAGCTGAGGCCGGTCGAAGTAACCAGGTGGCTGGAACTGTTTATTAAAAACACAGCACTGTGCAAAATCGAAAGATGACGTATACGGTGTGACGCCTGCCCGGTGCCGGAAGGTTAATTGATTGGGTTAGCTCTGCGAAGCTCATGATCGAAGCCCCGGTAAACGGCGGCCGTAACTATAACGGTCCTAAGGTAGCGAAATTCCTTGTCGGGTAAGTTCCGACCTGCACGAATGGCGTAATCATGGCCACACTGTCTCCACCCGAGACTCAGTGAAATTGAAATTGCGGTTAAGATGCCGTATACCCGCGGCTAGACGGAAAGACCCCGTGAACCTTTACTATAGCTTGACAGTGAACATTGCTCCTACATGTGTAGGATAGGTGGGAGGCTTTGAAACCAGCACGCCAGTGTTGGTGGAGCCAACCTTGAAATACCACCCTTGTATGCGTGATGTTCTAACCTAGGGCCCTTATCGGGCTTGGGGACACTGTCTGGTGGGTAGTTTGACTGGGGCGGTCTCCTCCCAAAGAGTAACGGAGGAGCACGAAGGTTGGCTAAGTACGGTCGGACATCGTACGGTTAGTGCAATGGCATAAGCCAGCTTAACTGCGAGACAGACACGTCGAGCAGGTGCGAAAGCAGGTCATAGTGATCCGGTGGTTCTGTATGGAAGGGCCATCGCTCAACGGATAAAAGGTACTCCGGGGATAACAGGCTGATACCGCCCAAGAGTTCATATCGACGGCGGTGTTTGGCACCTCGATGTCGGCTCATCACATCCTGGGGCTGAAGTCGGTCCCAAGGGTATGGCTGTTCGCCATTTAAAGTGGTACGCGAGCTGGGTTTAGAACGTCGTGAGACAGTTCGGTCCCTATCTGCCGTGGGCGTTTGAGAATTGAAGAGGGCTGCTCCTAGTACGAGAGGACCGGAGTGGACGAACCTCTGGTGTTCCGGTTGTGTCGCCAGACGCATTGCCGGGTAGCTACGTTCGGAACTGATAACCGCTGAAAGCATCTAAGCGGGAAGCAGGCTTTGAGATGAGTTCTCACTGGAGCTTTAAGCTCCCTAAAGGGTCGTTGGAGACTACAACGTTGATAGGTCAGGTGTGTAAGGGTTGTGAGGCCTTGAGCTAACTGATACTAATTGCCCGTGAGGCTTAACCATACAACACCCAAGTGGTTTTGAAGTTGTATGATGACTGATAAATTATCACGTACTTAATGAATTGAATTAGATATACAGCTTTCCGAATTAACTTTTTTGCTTAGCGACAATAGCATTGTAGAACCACCTGATCCCATGCCGAACTCAGAAGTGAAATGCAATAGCGCCGATGGTAGTGTGGGAGTTCCCATGTGAGAGTAGGACATCGCTAAGCTTCC
>NZ_JBQRUN010000035.1:0-5337 GCF_053485835.1 Thalassotalea fusca | reverse complement strand
ACCACATCGACAGACGAAGTAAACGAGTTTGCTTATTGATTTAACCTTGCCCGTCACTGACTTGAAACGGGCAAAAAAAACACTATTGCTTATTGACAGAGTTACGGCTCATATGTGTTAGGTGTATCATTACACAGCCCTTTATTAAAGAACCCTAAAAATAGACCTGGTGCGCAAAATACAGCGGAAAAATATAAAAAATTTAGTTCCCAAAAGCCTAAAATAAAATAGAAGAAAACACTAAGAATAAACCCAGAAAGCACGGATACCAATACGCAACTTAGAGTACTAGGATTTGGGTTTATCTTAAGTAATGCGAGCAACAAGTTCATGTTTATAATCGCAGCTAAAATTGCTGGAACAACACCTACTATGTACCCACCAACCCAATAAAAAAATGGACCATCGTTGAAATCCGTTTTTACTAAATTAACTAAAACATAAGTCCCAATAGGTGGACCAAATACTAAATAAAAAATTAGTATTCCCGATTTAGATAATGCATTACTTTGAGAATGTTCCGTATCCTGCATATACACCTAACGCCACGCTAAGCGGCAAAAAATTGTTGGCTAAAATAGTGAACGTAGTGAACAAAAGCCAACTGATTTTTGTCCGTTCTTGAGCGCCTTGTTATATGCCTTATTCAAAAATGTCATGTTGTGCCATTTCTTCAGTCCATGGCACATACAATGGATATACCAAATCATTGTCTACAGCCAAAATAACTTTTGCTACAGGCTGTCCAAGGTATTCTGTAGGTTCAAAAGAGTCAATATCCTCAAAGTTAATAGCAATGTAGCAATTTGCTTTTTTGATTAATAAGGCCGAATCATCCATACGAGCATGAACCGCTATATGCAACTTTTTAAATGGAACGACCGATAGCGTATGCTCTCTGTTATAAAACCTATCACGGTCAATTTCTTTACCGACTTGCTTTAAGAACTTAATATAAGCTTTCCATCGAATCAAAACTAAAAGAGTTACAGCTAATAAAGCACAACATAATCCTAATAAAAGCGAGTTTACAACGGTAAATTTACCCATGTAATAAAAAACAGTAGCTAAAATCAACACTACGGTTAAATTAAACAATGACCACTTATTCGGTTTCAACTTTGGAAAACTAATGCGCAAATTTAATCCTTGGCATATAACGCCGCCATAAGCGGACAAGTAATAGTTGGCTACAATGTGAAGCGGAGCGAAACCGAGCCAACTATTACGGTTCCGTTCTTCATGGCCTTGTTATACGTATACTACTGCTTTTTATCAGTTTTATCTTGTTTAAATTTAGGTTTAGGTCGCCATAAAACAGGCTTAGCTACATGGACAGGCTTACGCCATTTGATAAGGGAAACTACCAACTCTTTAACCCAAAGAATGAACCAAAATATAATTTCTATAGCCAGCACAAATACAACTACAAAAAGATCTAAGGCTGTAAGAGTTTGCCCAGCAGGAACAAATAAACCTGCTATGAACTCGATAATGGCAGTAAAAAGCCCTAGTAATGCTTCAAGTATCGCTACCAATATTGAAATTAATCCTTCTATCAACCTCAGATTTCCCTATACGTATAACGCTTCAATATTGTGTGACGTAGTTTGGCAGTTTTATTGCGCTGTTTGCAATTAAAAATGACAAATTTAAGGAATCTCAATTATTGCCTTGTTAGGTTTTGTTTGCCATCAAGTCTGACAATTTGTAATTACGACTCGGCCCACACATTATCATTCCGCCATCCTTAGTTGGAGGAAATCGATAATGAACAGTAATTTCAACATTATCCACCTGACTCATATTTAAATAAAAATACGAAATACTATATCCCTTAACACTGGGATCTATTTTGATGTCAGTCTCATCTGCTAGATCAGTATTTATTGATGTTTGTAACATTAAATTTTCACCGTTGAAGTAAGCAATACTCACAGTAGATGCATAAGCATTTTCAACCTTACTTGGAACAAATACTCCAATTGCTTCAATTTCTTGAGGCGTTTTTGCAGGATTTAAAATTGAAGCATATGGGATCAGTTCATTTTTATCAGGAGCTGATGAACAAGCAAAAGTAGCAAGAGGGAACATTAATAAAAGAGCTAAATACTTCACGGGATTCTCTAAAAACCTAACGCCTGAATAATGTGTGAGCTTAGTTTGGCAATTTTATTGCGCCGTTTGCAACTAAAAATGACAAACTATGGCGAATCACGATTAATTCTTTTGTTTGCTTTACTTACTTCCAATTTAGATTTAGCTCTTTATGACTGTTTGCACAATCTTTTAAGTAGAGATTGATTAAATTTTGGTAAGGAATACCATTTTTGTCAGAAAGTTCTTTAAAGTATTCAATTACGTCCTGATCTAAACGAATGGTAATTTGCTTTTTAAGCTTTTTTGAATACGGATTTGGTACCGATTCTGAAAAGTCATATTGATCACGCATTTCTAAAACCCTCATATTGCTTGCGTTCGAACTTATCAGCTTTACGAGCTGAAATTATACGAATGCGATCATCAGGCTCTCGGTAACAATGACAGACAACAAGTGTTTTATAGTCTGAACTTTGACCAAGAATAATAAAGCGCTCTTCTCCAAAAGAGCTATCTGGGTCTGGAATAAGTCGAGCATGCGTATCATAAAACACAGATTTAGCCTCTTCAAAAGCTATGCCATGCTTCTTGATATTGGAACTTGCCTTATTCTGATCCCACTCAAATGTTAAATCACTCATAAATTACATTGTAGTTATAGTGTAATGATAAGACAAGTCTAGAGGTAAAGCTAACGCCTCGTTAAGAGGCAAAAAATTGTTGGCTAAAATTAGCGACGAAGGAGCAAAAGCCAACTGTATTTTTGTCCTTTTAAACGACTTGTTAGCAGTTTTTATTGATCCCAAAAATGAATTTTCTTCTTTTCATAGACTTCTTGTTGCATTGACTCAAACTTTTCACCCATAGCAGGATCGATTTTCTTCATCATTTCAATGACATTATTTTTCATTTCATTTCTTGAATGAACCGCATTGAGCATGAATTCAAATTGCTTATAAACAACTCTGTGAACTTTTTCTAACTTTTTATGCTCCTCAAGATAGTCTTTACATTCTATAGTCACATCTTTCCACATTACTTCTCTATCGGCTTCTTTATCAAAGTGAGCCGGAGTAAGCCGATGTGGAGCTTTATTACCCATGATATGAATTCCTGCTCTTTGAAAGATCTTTCCTACTAACTCTGAGCAAAAAGAAGCATTTTCATCGTCAGAAACAAGAAATTTTTTGTTGTAGCCTTGTTTTAGAAAGTAAAAGCCAGCTAGAGTTAATTCATCTTTTTTACTGTTAGGTAGATGTTTTAGCCTAACTACTCGCCAACTATCTTTTACTTCTTGAAGTTCATCAAGAATGAATTTTAAATGAACTCCACCATCACCTGTGGCATGGATAAAACAGCCATCCCCTAAGCAAAATAGAACATGACTTGATTTTGCTTTAGGGTAAATCGTTTTTTGAAGCCATTTTAATGCTTCTGAATGGGCTTTAGTTCCACAAACTAAAATTACATCTCCTAACTGCACTACTTCTTCCTTAATACTGCTAACGCCCTGTTAAGGGGCTGATTTATGTTTGGCTAAAATGTGTAGCGAAGCGAAACCGAGCCAAACGTTAGCAGTCCCGCACTTAAACAGCTTGTTATGCGTCTTTTTGCCATGGTAGTTGAAGATATAACAACGTTGTACATGCAAAAATTAGTGCTGTGAAAAATTTGGCTAACCTTAAATTAATTTCGGTTGAACCGATAGTTACCGCAATAAAGTAAAGTACTAGAATAGAAAATGAAATAGCAAAACCAAAAATAAGAGAACAAAGATATTTATTTAAGCTCGATAACTTTAATTTTGTATAAGTGAAAACGCCTATTAAAAGTGTTGGCACAAAAGTTAACAATACTAAAGGAGCGGTTGGGTCTTCAATTCCACCTTCTTGGAACTCATCGATTGTTATTTTTATGATTAACCCAAGCAGCACAATTCCAACGAATTTAAGTGTGACTTTTAAATTTGACCAAAATTTAAATTTGAATTCAGAGGTCAATTAGAAACTCCATTTTCTCAAGACGCATAACGCCGCCATAAGCGGACAAGTAATTGTTGGCTACAATGTGAAGCGGAGCGAAACCGAGCCAACAATTACAGTTCCGTACTTAATGGCCTTGTTAGGCTACGTGAAATACAGCCAAGAGCAAGAAAAAACAGTTGCAGAGTACATTAAAGTTAAAGGCAACCTTACCCACAAAATGGAAGTTTTGATTTCTACAGCCTTTCTTATTACTGCATATGGAAGCCAATAAATAATAAAACATACAACAGCGTAAATACCTAAGAATGGTATTGCAAATAACGTCAAATCAAATTCTGGACTTATAAACAGTGGAAACGTTACCAAAAAACCAATGAGGAAGAATACCTTTTCAGGTAATTTAATATAAAACGGAATGTTCAAATTTACTCCAATATTCCGGTGAGTAGCCTAACGCCGCAATAAGCGGTAAGTAACGCTTGGCTAAAATTAGCGAGGCACGAGCGCGAGCCAAGCTTTACGCGTCCGGTTTTAATTGCCTTGTTAGCTGCAAGCTTTTTAGCTGCAAGCTTTGTATTTTCTTACAAGCTGTAATATCTCTTTGTCTGATTTACCAGTAAAACTCACGTCAATATAAACGTATTCTCGATCCATTTCTTTTGAATTGTTTCGAGAGAAGTAATTCCTTTTATATGAAATTAGTAGTTTTAATTTTGTAAAACCTTTACGGTCTACAATTTTTATCTCGTGTATATTTTCCCAAGGAATGCGGCCTTTATACCCAAAGCCTGTAAAGCTTTTTTTTACTAAAAACGACTTGGATAAGGTTGTTGACGAGCAAAGAATAAAAACAGCTAGACCAATAAAAACTACAGGAAACAGAGAAAATAATACTAGTGGTAAAACAGGAACTTTAAACCCACTAGATACACTAAGAAAGCCAGCTAAAATAACCGACATAATAATTGGTAGTTTTAATGCTTTATCTAACTGTGTTTTTAAGATTATTTCATCCATAATTCAAATTTTACACACTGCAGCTAACGCCTGAATAATGTGTGAGCCTAGTTTGGCAATTTTATTGCGTCGTTTGCAACTAAAAATGAAAAACTATGGCGAATCACGATTCATTCTCTTGATACTCATTGAGCCTCCTCCCTGAAGCTAGCCATTGACTAAGCTTCAAGGTAAGCAAACCAATAGGAGAAAGCTCAATGAATTTCTACAATAACATGCATCCGTATTACTGTGG
>NZ_JBQRUN010000034.1:0-8727 GCF_053485835.1 Thalassotalea fusca | reverse complement strand
TCAACATAAAATAAACGCAGCGCCCGAGCTTATGCGCAAGTGCAGAGAGTGCTTTTGCTTTACTCATTCGCTTTTGTAATTTTTCAATATATTGGTTGGCATTTGAATTATGCCGCAACAGGAGAACGGCGGCTTCAGAGAATGCCCATTTGAGATGGGCGTTGCCGATTTTATTTCCTTGAGTACCGTAGGTTTTGCCAGCAGATTCAGCCTTGCACTTCACAAGGCGTGCGTATGACGCAAACTTTTGTACAGAAGGAAATCGGTCGATATGACCAATTTCATAGATAATCGTTAATGCGAGAATGCGACCAATACCATTAATCGTTTGTAGAATACGTAAATGAACGGGGTTATGTTGCTTTGCCATTTTTTCAATATAGTGCTCAAGGGGCTTGAGTTCTTTTTGGTAATAGTCGAGTAGCGCCATATCTAAATTAATCGAGCGTTGGACCACAGGGTCAGGGAAGTAATGGCGCATTTTTTCTCTGTCACAGACATTTTTTAAATTAACATTGTGAGCAGGGAGATTGTATTGACTTGCGGTATTAGCAACATGAGCTTTTAAATCAGCGCCATGACGAACAATTTTGGTTCGTCGTCTAAGTAAATCGCGTGTAGCGCGCATTTCCTTGTCGTAAACGTAGGCCATTGGAAAGTTGCCTCCACGGATAAGTTTAGCGATTTTATAGGAATCAATTTTATCGTTTTTTGCTTTACCGCCATGGATGGCTTTCATATACAAAGCATGGCCGAGAATAAAATCAATGTTGTGCTGCTGACAAAAGTCACAGACCCAATACCAGCAATGCATACATTCAACGCCGACAACAATATTGCCGAGGTAAGGATTTAACAGTTGAAGTAAAGCTGCGGGGTTATCTTTAATCTTTTGGTGTACGAGGATGACGCCTGTATCATCAATAATACAGACATAAAGTAGTCTGGCATGTAAATCGATACCACAGTAATACGGATGCATGTTATTGTAGAAATTCATTGAGCTTTCTCCTATTGGTTTGCTTACCTTGAAGCTTAGTCAATGGCTAGCTTCAGGGAGGAGGCTCAATGAGTATCAAGAGAATGAATTGTGATTCGCTAAGTCTTTCATTTTTAGTTGCAAACAGCGCAATAAAATTGCCAAACTACGCTCACACATTATTCAGGCGTTAGTTGGCAATGAAATGTCAGAGTTAAGTTCAAATACAAAGTCCTTAGTTCATAAACTTTATAAATCCGGAGAGGCACGAGAGATCTGTGACATTCTGGAAAATAAACTGGCCGCTGAGATACTTGGTTGTAGTGGGTGGACACCTAAACAAATGGAGCGTATACATTTTGCAGCATTAAAGTTGGCTATTAACTCTGAATCTGGTTTAGATAATGTGCTTGAGCTTGCTACAAGGGATTGGCGAGATCTTCTAGTAGTTGCGGGTTTTGCTGAAGACTTGGATGCACACGAAGAATGGTATGAGTCGTTTGCCAACTAACGAGCGCATTAAAAGAACTTAAAATCATTGGCTTATTTGTACTAGCTCAGATCAAGTCTGAGCTAAATTTTCTCAGCCCAAATAGTAAAATTCGGGCTTTTGGTAATTATTGATGCAATTCGAAGTGCCGTGTTCTTTGGGATAAATCAGTTTGGCAACTTGTTAAGGATTTCTCGCAAGTAATTTAATGATGCATGTGTATAGTCAAATCCAACTCCAGACTTACTTTCCCGAGTAGTAGAAACTATACCTACAACCTTATTATTCTTATCAAGCACTGGGCTGCCACTTAAGCCAGATATAATTGCGTCACTAAATGGAGCGACTCTTAGGTTGTGATATTCCACTTCAATGAACTTTCCTGGGTACTTATCTTGAGAGCAAGTTTCTTGAGTTTCATAAGTGCAACCGTATGCTGTTAATAATTCACCTGCTTTTAGAGGAGTGTCCCTTAACTCAAGTATCGCTAAGTTTGATTTGTTATCTTTTACTTCAAATACCAACCAGTCTTTAAACAGTATTTTTTCATCAATTAATTCAGTTCTATCGGCATTAAGTAGTTTCCCTAAAGTAACATAACTGTTGCTGTTTTTATTTGGGTGAATCCGCCACTCCTTTAATTCATCTTGTAAGTAAACAGAAGTTAACGAAGGGTTTTTTCAACCATTAAGGCATGTTTAACGGTAACTGCAAATAATTTTTCATTAAAACTAATTAGAAAAGCATTACCTGCAAACGCATTATCATATTCTGCATTATTAAATTTTACTTGATTGATGCCAGAAAACTGTTGTTCCTGTATAGCATTAGCTTTTCCTGTCAAAAGCAATGTAGAAATAGCTATTGATAGTAATGTCGATTTAAATTTTACATTATCAAGTTTTATTGATTCGAACTTCATTTAACTTTACCTTCCTGTATATGGTTTTATTTTCCAAAATGCGTTAACAATTCATTAAGCTAAGCTTATGACAGCTAATAACTTTTTTGGTTCCACATCGTCCTGCCTTTAGCTTGACTACGGTACACGCTGTTCTGTAGTTGCAATTTGATTTGCGTTACGAGCTACTTAGAATGAGTAAATGAATCACCCACACTTAATAAATGAAAGTTTAAATTACTTGCAGCTGACATGAATTCAGTGAATAAAAGACAACATTTGGCTAGCTATGTAATTTGATAAAATGGCTTGTATCTATTGGGGGGATAGTCAATTTCTTGATATTAAGTGATTCTTCTAGAAGTAATCTTTTACATATCGAGGAAAACAAGTTTTCGAATAACTAATAGGTTCACTATGTAGAAATACGCTAACATTGATGACTTAGTATTTTACTGGTAAGTTTCTAAAATTATTAGATTAATGCGAGAGTTTGAGCATTGGCAATTAGGTGTTTTCGACAGTTTATTTAGGTGTTCACGCTAATTAAACTGTTATGCTTTTCTAATGATTGTCGTAATACCCACCAATTGCGAAAATATAAATATATTCATCATCAAATTTGTAAATCAATCGATCTTTTTGTGAAATCCGTTTTGACCATAATCCGGATGAATTATGTTTTAAAGGCTCTGGTTTGCCTAAGCCAGAGCTAGGATCTGTTCGCAACATTTCTTCTAAAATCTTACATAAAGACTTGTGTAATTTTTTATCTTTCTCCCATAGTTGCTCATATTCGAGCCAAGTTTTACCTTCAAAGATTAGCGATCTCATCTAGTTGCTCTTTTGTTGGTTTATAACCTTGGTTTGTTGTATGAGTTTTCATTGATTCTGCAATTTGTTTTATTAAGCTAGTGCTTTGTAATACATGCAAAGTTTCTTGCTCGCGTTCCCAGTCGTCAGCGCTCATTACAACAAAGTCGTCATCGGCACGTCTGGTAACCTTTAATGGCTCGTGCTCGTTAACTGTTTGCTCAACATAAGATTTTAAATTGTCTCTAAATTGATTTACGCTTATGCTATTCATAATAAATTGACCTTTATGTACGGTAGTGCCGCACGGCGTAGTTTAAAAAATATACAAGTCAATGAATCAAATTCGCCATAGCATGTCATGCCATTTGCTGAGCAAATCGCCCGCCAGCACTTGGCTCACTTATTATTGAAGCATTAGCAGTTGTTCCATGGAGTTAGGATGTACAAAGTATTATTGTTAGTTTTATTCACGTTTTCTTGTAGTGGTGGTGAAAAGCAACCTTTATCGATAATAAACGAGCATCAAGAGTTTTTAGCTCAAGGTGACTTAACAGCAGCTTTGAAATATTGGCAACCATCTAAAAGGCAAGAGTTAGCCGGCTTAGGTTTTGAGGTTGTAGCTTCAATGTTTTCAGATTTAAAACTCGAGTTCTCTTCAATTAAACAAATTTGTGTCAAAAATGAATGTACAGTATCAGGAGATGCTATTAAAGCGGGTGAACTTCTACAAGTTACTTATACATTGGTTAAAATCGACGATGTATTTTACTTGTCCAATATTCAGTCCAAGAACACAGCTCAAGAAAATGAATCGTGATTCGCTAAGTCTTTCATTTGTGGTTGCAAACAGCGCAATAGAATTCCCAAACTACGCTCACACATTATTCATTGGTTATGTGTCTTAAGGAGTTCTGGTATGGCATTTAGTGAATCCGAAAAAATCGCCCTACTTGAAGTGAGGGGCGTTGGACCTACGGTAGTTAAACGTTTTGAGGAAATAGGTGTAGATTCTTTTTCTGAGTTAGCAAATTATGAGCCAAAAGAAATTGCTGAAAGAGTGGCGTCTATGCTCAGAACTACTTGCTGGAAGAATAGTCCTCAGGCCTTGTCGGCAGTCAAGTCTGCAATAGACAGGGCAAGGCAAGGATTATAGATGGCGGCGCACCCACACAACAATCGGTTGTTGTCGCCCCTTTGTAGCTGAGAGGGGCTTTCCGCCGCATCTCAGCTACAAGGCCGCTCCAAGACAAAGCGTTATATGCTGTAAGAGGACGTACAATGCATTCATATTTACTTATTTTTTCTTTTAAGTCTGTGGTTAAAGCAATGAGGAGTGTGTTTTTAGTCACATTTCCGCTTATCTTATTTATTTTCTGTATGGAAGTTACCTTCGATTTGTTAGAAGGGAAACCTGTATCCGGCTTTTTTACAGCAGAATTTTTAATTAATCTGTTAACTCATAAGCTAATGGTATTTATCTATTCAGTAGTATTTATTGTTTCATTGTTAAATAGTTTTAGTACATTAAGGAACGAGCAAAAGCAACATAACAAGTAAATAAGAACTTAAAATCATAGACTTGCCGCGGAGCCGCAGTGTAGCCTATAGTTTTCTGCCTATTGTTATAGTGTTATGCAGTCAAGGAGTTACATGAAACCTAAGAGCTCGCAACAGGATAAGTGGGAAAAATCTCCTGGATATTTATATATCATAGGTGCGGGGGAGCCAGTATCGGCTATTAAAATTGGTGTAACCGTACGACACGGGTTAAAAAGTAGATTACGTGCTCACCAAAGCTCTAACCATGAACCTTTGAGAGTAATGAAACTAATAATTTTTGATGATCATGAAAGGCCTATGATAGCAGCGGAAAACAAAGAAAAAGAATTACATTTGAGGTTTGCACATCTTCAACGCTTCCAAAAAGGTTGGGTTGGTTCCGAATGGTTTACGGTGTCAAATGAGCTCTTGGCTTTCGTTGATAAAATTGGACTCTCACCTAATGAACTTGATGAAATAGAGTCATTAGCAAAGTTGGGCCCTGGTATGTTAAATACCGTATAACAATAGCATTAGAGTGAGTCGTGATTCGCTTAGATTCGTCATTTTAGTTACAAACCACGCACTAAAATTGACAAAATAGGCTACACAATGTCGAGGCGTCAGCTGCGCCGTCAAAAAGACAGTACAATTCAATAAATAGGGAAATTAAATGCTTCGAATCATCGCTTATTTACTTATGTTACTTTGCTCTAGCAACGTGTTTGCTACGGCTCAAACACCAGATTACTTAATGTATCAAGGGAAAAAGTATCGTCTACATGCCAATCCACTCGAAGAGCTTTTTTTGGAAAAGGAGGAACTGAGGCCTAAATCAGAAATCATTTCTAGCGCAAACTGGCGCGGATATATCGCTACGTTTTCAATTAGTGAAGACGCTTTAGTTGTTAGCGATATTACTATCAGAAAGCCCGAACCTAACAAGGAACGTAGGTACTTGAATGAATCGGTGTTATTAGACGTATTCCCTAATGAAGATTAACGTAAAATGAACTGGTTCTCAGGTTTGTTGGTTATCCCGCTTGGTGAACAAACAGGATATGTGCATCTATCTTATACTTCTAGATACGAAAATTACTTACTTATACGAATTAAGGATGGGGTAGTAGTAGAGTCTGAAGAAATGGATCTCGACGCCTATATGGATTTTAAATCTCGCCAATTTGAGGAGTTTAAATCCACGCCTGAGTATAAAGCACTTTACAAAGAATTGAGCGAAGGAAGTGAGCCTGGAGAGGATTTTGATTTAGAAGGGTTCATATTTCAAATGGGAGAGTTTACTCACAAAATAGACATTCCGTTCAAATCGCATGATAAGCCAAAAAATTCAGCCGTTGTCAGTAGCAACGATTAGTTAGCCGTGAGAGGTCTTGCACTCAAGCAAAAAGTGAATAGATCTCATTATGTTAAGCTAGCGTAAATCTCTGAATACTCTCAACGGGATAGTGACAAACAACATATACCACTGTCCCGTTTTCTAAATAGTATTAGCTCCATAATTTTCTCAATTATGAGGAAGCTACTAAAGATGACCTAGTTGTTCCTTATTTATTCTCAGGTATCAATTTATGTGTTGCCATTAATTAAGTTATTTTCATAGCTTAATACTATTCCTTTTTGACATTTTCTATCAAGTAAACCTTGTTATCTTGCCATGCAACTACGTCCAGATCACCATCGTTTTCTATGTCATGAAAAATATACCCTTGATATTCAAAGTCGCCTGGCAACAATTGCTGCACTTCTTTGATTGTGGGCCTTTCCACCAATTCATTATATTCATAATGAATCAACGTTCCTTCTTCTTTGTTGAAGTCGAAAAAATATGGGGTACCTTCTCCATATATATCAATAAAGTGAGAAATGTAATCGAATGATTTACGTCGGTTTATGGTATCTTCAAAACTGTACCAACGCATCCCAGAGACCGTAGACAAATCATCAATGAACGAAGGGGTTTTGTACGTTAATACTAAGTCATTTTTGCCGTCTAGATTAACATCAGCCAAGAACAAATCTTCATATATGCCTAGCTCATTCTCTAATAATTCATAGTTTGCAAAATTGTCAGCTTCTATTTTTTTTGACCACTCTAATCTAAAAGATGGTGTGTATATTAAATCTGGGTGTTCTTGCAGATCGACGGCTCTAATAATGTCCGTGTTACCATCACTATTAATGTCTAGTATGGCATTTATAAAGTGATATTCATGAAACCACCAAAACTGCCAAATACCGCGAAATTTATCAGCTAATTCATAGGTAGTTGTTAATGGACTATAGAGATACCAGTTTCCTGCAAAGAATAAATCGGCATAACCATCATCATTAATATCTTTTGCTTTTAGACTTAAAAAACCAGTAGAACGTTGTGCGCTTTTTTCTAACGGCTTGTGCGAAGAGTCTAGATCCTCAGGCCAAACCGAAATACATTCAAAAGTATGAATAGTTTGAGATTCAATAAAACCGTTGGCACTACCTAGCAGAAGAGTAACATCAAAGACTCTCTCAAACGTATCACAACGACTGTAATCAGCAGTTGCCTTTTCAGTAACCACAAGCGCATCAACAAAACCATCATGGTTAAAATCTATAAAACGATCCGCCCCAGATATACTTTTTGGTAATGAAAAATCAGTGTCAGCTTTTAAATTTCCATCAAGGTATTTCATTGCTAATGGCGATGAAAACGAAGTGACACTCAATACGCCTGTATAATCAACTATATCGTATATGTTTTCTTCTTGCTCGTATACCAGTCTAGGTTGAGAGAATTTGGGTGATACAACTTCACCTACTACAGTTATTATTTCACTCGATGAATTGTTGTCTTCATCGGTTAACGTGAGTGTAAAGGTCGTCTCAACATTTTGATTGACTGCTTTAGGAACATTAAATAACGCTGATGTATCATCAATTAATTCAATATTATATTCTTGCAGATCATTTGACGTTAGGGTTACCTTTGATATAGGTTCACTTTGGATGATTTGCCAGTTGAGCATGGTAAATGCCCCGCTTGCATTCTTAATTTCAGTTGGCACTGTGAAAGTTGGTACTTGTGATATTGGTTGAACAGTGACTTGAACATTTGCTGTAGATGTTTGATTGCTATTATTCGTAACTTTTACCTCAAATAAAAGCTCCTTCACTCCTTCACTAAGTAACAATGAAGGCGCATTGAAGCTAGCCGTTTGCGTATCTGCCGATAGTAAATCTACCGCTGGCCCAGAACTTTGTTTCCATTGATAACTTTTTATGTCATTACTATTTTGTGCAGTTACAGTCAACTCAACGTTTGTTCTTTCATCAACAGTTATCGCTTGGCTAACGGTTAAAATTGGCGCAGTGCCTAAAGGTTTCTCTTTACTTGAGCCACCACAGCCTGCAATTGCTATGGCGAAAAATAGAAGATATCCATTAAATTTTTTAAACATTATTCACTAATCCTTTGATTAAAAATTTTTATTCCTGGCTAAAATGTTAACTTAAAAGCATTAACCTCTTGCTGATGAGGGAAATATAAATTGCTAGAGTAGCGACAGAGAAATGCAGGCCAAATATCTATGCATCTGCCTTTGAGAGAAAACACTCCATGTTTTAAGCATCTATAAAATCAATATATATCTGTGAGTTAATCCTGAATATATTTTGCACATCTAAATAAAAAAAGGCAATTCATTTAATTTTATCAATGAGCAACTTATACCATTTCAATTGAATATTAGATGGCAACAGCAAAAGTTAGCCAGCAAGGCTCCAAGATTAACAATAGGCTATTTCATCGCACAGCTAATTCAGGAAGTGGCTTTTTTAGCGATTTATACTTTCTTACTTTTAATCCAAATAACGGCTGTAGTGGCATAGTTAATTTGGCCACCTGATTAGAGGTGTTAATATACACCTTATGAACTTACAGGTGAAACAATGACTAAAAGAACCAGACGTACATTTAGCGCAGAATTCAAACTAGAAGCTGCC
>NZ_JBQRUN010000033.1:0-13786 GCF_053485835.1 Thalassotalea fusca | reverse complement strand
TATATTGTGGGTTACTATAATCAATTGCGACCGCATCAATACAACGGAGGCTTAACTCCAAACGAATCTGAAAAAAGATACTGGGAAAACTATAAAACCGTGGCCAATTTTACTTGACCACTACAAATCTTAGAAAGCCCACACATTCCAAGCGCAAAACTATCTGGCGCCAATGAGCTTTATAAAATAAAGTTCAGACAAGCCAGTTACCGTTTAGTTTACGAAGTAAACGATGAAGTGATAACTGTAACGGTAATTTCAGTAGGTAAGCGAGACAAAGGAAAAGTTTACAAGGCTGCAATGAAGCGCAACAACTAAGACACATAACGCCCGCATAAGCGGGACAAAATGCTTGGCTAAACTTTGCGAGGCACGAGCACAAACCAAGCTTATTGTGTCCGTACTTAATGCGTTTGTTATATGTTTTTACCTTACTTTAGAATAGGTTGAATGAAAAGCCGATTTAATGATTTGGGGTCGGTGACATTTGAGAATTAGGCTCAATTGTCACCGCCCCTTTTTTGGTACTATTTTTAGTTCTGAATTTATATGTTCATCAATGAGCTAACACGGCGAAACACAGAGTATTCTACATTTCTTCACCAAAATATAGCGTAGTTACATTTGGCTTAAGCTTTTCAATAAATGAACTCGAAGATTCGTTAGTATGAACAGTAACTAAAGTAGGGTTATCAAAAGCATCTAATACAAGTGCCCCTCTTCTTAAAGGAAAAAACCTATCAACATCCTTTACGCTACCAGAACCATTGCTAAACCAATGTGATTCTGTTTTATTAGCGCCAAAATTATTCAATATGCCATTGTTTACTATTAAAAAGTAGCCTTGTGCTCTATGTGCATGTTCAATATTACTTATTAACACTGGCTCTGTGCTAGGGATTAAACCATCCCCAGAGTTTTTAACTATTAGGTGGTCTACGTTATACTTCAAATCTGTGAGCGGAAATAATGACTGCAATTCTTCATTCAAAGGTGAGCGATTAACTATATTAACTAAATCACCGTTACTTCCTATTAGTGCCCATGTGTAGTCTATTTTTATTAAACCTTTTACTGAAGCGTTCAAATCTAATCCATCACTTTCATGATGAACAATCCCCCCAATAGTAAAGGAACCATCTTTTTTCAATGCTAGAATACTAGATTCATCAGGTGGACTAATTATTTTTTCGACATTATTTAGATCTCCAGACAAATAATCAAGGCCTCGATAAGTCCAAATTTCTACATTGTCATTCTCATCAAAAATAGCTAAATGTTCAACTTTACCATAAGGGGTATCATTCTCACCAATTCCTTGAATTTTTTTTATATTTTCACGTGTAAAACGCTGGTAAGTAAAGTTTGGTTCAACGAATGCATCAATAATCAAATCACCATTTTCAAATAGTGTGGCTGATGCAGCACTCTGATAACCAGAGTTTACAATACTTGGTACCACTTGTTTTACATTCTCTAGTTCAGTTTGATTAGTAATGAAGTCTTTGTGCTGCTCTAAATAATGGAACCCCCAAGAAATTAACGTATTATCTGCATTTAAAGCATGATGCCCTGATGAGTCAATCCAATATTCAGTAACATCTTGAAGTTTATCTTTTATTTCATCAAATTTGAAATTGCTTCCAGACAAACTTTCTCCAAACTCATAGTAATTCCCATCTTCATCCTTTGCGAGGACATTGCCCCACAAACTTTTTGCCAATTTAATATCGACAAATTTCTTTTCTTCAGGTTCCGGCCAGTTTGGTACGTATTGAGTTGACCTGGAAACAATTTCTCCGTCATTTAATAAAAAGACATCAATAGTATTAGTTGATAGAGCTTTTACTACAAATCGTCTTTTTAATATGCTCATTTTGGGTTGACTATTAACTCTATCGACACTTGGGACAGTGGCAATTATCTCTACTTTCTTTCCATAAGATTGTTCGTCGGGCACAAAATAGTTGTTCGTACTTACAACTGCATTCTCAATTTTCCATACGAATGAAGCTTCATTTTTAATACAGCTTTCACAATCTACTTCTGCTACAGTATTTTGGCCACTTATCAAGTCCCCCTTAATATTTATAGCAGTGATTTCTGTTTCTCTTGGTACAAGGTGGCTAGATGTATTGACTTCATCACTTAATTTAAAATCAATACTAGGTACGCTAGCATAAACGAAGATCGTTTTATCCAAATGCTCAAAGTCAGGCGTAAATGAGTATTCATTGCTAACTATAGTTCCATCGACTTCCCAGCGAAATATTGCTTCTTCTTTGATGCAATCCACACATTCAATTACTGCAACGCTTTCTTGACCTCGAACTAAATCATCATTAATTAAAATATTTGTTATTGTAGTTTCCCTAGGAAGTACACTAAAAGTCTTAGAGCTTGATGCATTAGGTGCTCCATTAATACCATTTACATTTACTAAAATAGAAACATCTTTATTAATATGCTCCAACTGTGGAGTAAATTTATTAGTATCACTTACGATTGTATCGTCAACCTTCCACTGATAAGCGGCAGATCCTACATCACATTGGGTACACTCAATATTTACGGTGCTTTCAGTATCCCGAGCTAATTCTTGGTCCAAATAAATGTTATCTATTGAGGATTTAACTATTGGGGTTGGTTTAGGTGTAGATGTTCCTCCACCACCACATGAAATCGATAAACTAACCAAAATTAGTATTAGTATTTTGGTAAAACAGTTATTCATCTTTACTACTTCCTTTCATTTAATTTTCCATTGATGCCTTTAATATTTACATCGAAATTTGCTCTAAAACTGATTTTACGAAAGGTGACTTCTGCTTGCCGTAAGCTTCCTGTTCAGTAACGCCGTTAGCCAATATGGATGTCTTCGATAATTCGTATTTCTCTCTGGCAATAGAGTCATTCAACATATGTTTTTTATATTTTTCCTGCTTCTTATGTTCGTCGCTTTCATTTGCAATAACATGAACATGCAAAAAATATTCTTTGCCTTTGAATAAAACAGCGCCGTCTTTTCTTGGTCTTTCTGGCGGGAAAGGCTTTTTACTAATTTGATCTTGAAAGCCTAGCTCGATTAGGTGATTGACAGCAAAGTTTAAATCACCATTTTTGTATAAAACGGATAGATCGATTATGCCCTTGCCCCCAACTTTAAATGACGTAGAGCCGATATGTATTACCTCAAGCCTTTCTGTGCGAATGAACTTCATAACGGATTGAGCCACTTCATAATAAACTGGTGACCAAGGAGTAAAACCAGCTTTAATTTTCTTATACTTCAATATTTCCATAAATGCCGATTGTTCCAGATGCTGATTGTGCTTATAACGCCTGAATAATGTGTGAGCTTAGTTTGGCAATTTTATTGCGCTGTTTGCAACTAAAAATGACAAACTATGGCGAATAACGATTCATTCTCTTGTTATGCTGCTGTTTCACGAAATCCTAGATGCTAGCTTTTTATATACTGCATCTTTGTCACGCTTTCCAACAGCTAACACATAAACGACAATTTCGTCATCAATGACTTCATAAGCCAAACGGTAGCCCGCTGTGCGTAGTTTAATTTTATATACAGAATCGTAACCACGAAGCTGAGCAGCTGGAACATGTGGGTTTTCAAGGCGTTCTTTAAGTTTCTTTTTAAACTGGCTTTGGATTGGAGGAGCGAGCTTGCTCCATTCCTTCTTTGCAGCAGGTAAAAATTTAAGTTTATAGGTCATCTATATTAACTTCGACAGCTTCATTTAGCTCACCACGACGACTTTCAACTATCTTTGCAAGCTCATAGTCATCAAGCATATCCATTAGAAACTCATATGTTTCCGCTGGAACAAGGTAAGCAGCTGGTTTGTTGTGGTTTAAAATAGCAATAGCAGAACCATCTGCTTCATTCAGCAAAGCGGTAGGGTTTTTCTTTAGCTCTGAAATACTTGCTGAGCAATCAGCCAAAATTTGTCTCATAATATCACCAATTAAGCACTTTAATTAGTGACAATTTTAGACCTTATTTTTAGTCATAGCTAGCAATTTTTGATAGCAGCATAACGCCTGAATAATGTGTGAACCAAGTGCTGGCGGGCGATTTGCTCAGCAAATGGCATGACATGCCTTGGTGAATCTGATTAATTGGCTTGTTATAAGTAATTTACTCTTGCTTCTTTTTACTTGTTATTACGGTAATCAAACCCGCCAACAAAAACCAAAATAAAATTATAACTACATACGCTGTCACTGACTGAGGTATTGCACCAAACTCTTTGATTTTAAAATGTGCCTCACCCATTGCTTTTGCAACACCTGTCCACAAAACTGGGATATTTACCCAGAACAATAAAGGCATAAATAATAGCCCAATTTTTGTCACAGCAAGTATTGGTGGCAGATTAAATATTAAAGATAAAACCAGAAAACGCTTTATCGAAAAAGCTCTAAGATTCATCCATGACTCCTATCCTTTGATTACTTATAACGCCGCCATAAGCGGACAAGTAATAGTTGGCTACAATGTGAAGCGGAGCGAAACCGAGCCAACAATTACGGTTCCGTTCTTCATGCCTTGTTATGTGAATTTAATCTCAAACTTATCATCGAAATTATGCTTAATTAGGGATTCTTTAATTTGCTCTACATCTTCTAGTGGGAGTTTTCTCAGATTTATTTCGTGAGAGCTAAACCTAGCAGTAATTTTCATGATTTTCTCATCAAATGAAACACATTCGAGAGTATTCCGATGCTCTTTGTCTATATCTAGCTCTAGATCTTCGAGGCTAACTTTTGTGCCACGCTCTTCTTCAGGCATTATAAATTCACAAAATAATGTCCGGTGCAAGATAAGCGTCTTTATATAACCTTCTCCTATATCGAGAGCAAAGGAAATGATTAAATCCTTATCAGTCTCTTCAATATCTATGAAACTAACGTTGTCCATTGATATGCCTCTATGATTGGAATAATTCACATAACGCCCTGTTAAGGGGCTGATAATGTTTGGCTAAAATGTGTAGCGAAGCGAAACCGAGCCAAGCTTTAGCTGCAACTAAAGCCTTCTTTTACAGTAGTTCGATTAATGGCAGGCTCCTCTATTGAGAGACCGATAACAAGAAAGAACGCTGTAAAAGACTCCAAGCAAAATACTCGAATAGTCTACTGGGCCTCGAGCCCGCATTATGCAAGCAAGGGTTAGCTTATTATGAAAAACAAAATGAATCAAAGTATTAATATCGGCGTTGACACAGGTAAATTTCAGTTGGACATTTATATCCGTCCTCTTGATATTTATTTCACTGTGTCAAATGATGAAAAAGGCATCAAAACAGCAATCAAAACAATTCAAAAACATCAACCTGAACGCATCATCATCGAAGCTACCGGTAGGCTTGAAATGCCATTTATTATGGCCTGTGCAAAAGCTAACTTACCTTTTGTAATAGCCAACCCCGTACACATAAAACGCTTTGCTGGTGCAATTGGCCAACGTGCTAAAACCGACAAGTTAGATGCGCAACTTATTGCTCATTATGGTGAAGCTATCAAACCTAGATTATCGCAACTAAAGCCTGAAAATATGCAGCTTATGAGCGATTTAGTAGCTCGCAGAAATCAATTACTCGTTATGCAAACTATGGAGAAAAATCGATTACAAATATTACCTAAAGAACTTGCGATGACGATTAAACCCATTCTTACTGCATTCAAAAGCCAGATATTAAAAATCGAAGATAAAATCCTAAAACTTATTGAGTCATGCCCTGAATATCAAGCTAAAAATACAAAATTACAAAGCATGAAAGGCATAGGGAAAATAGCTGCTGCTTCTATCATCAGTAACCTACCTGAGCTAGGTTATATGACCAATAAACAAGCATCGGCTATAGTCGGCGTTGCACCTATAAACCGTGAAAGTGGCCGCTATAAAGGTCAGAGAAAAATCCAAGGTGGACGCCACCAAATTCGAACAGTTTTATATATGGCAATGATGTCAGCAATACAATCAAACCCTATATTCAAATCACAATATGAAAAGTTACTCTCTGCGGGAAAACCCAAAAAAGTGGCACTAATCGCCTGCGTACGAAAGATGGTTGTGATCTTAAATTCAATGCTCAGGGATGGTGTAATGTGGGAAGCGCCAAAAGCTTAAAATTAACTATTGACGCCATAGTCTCTTGTTATGTGTATTTTTTAACAAACTTCCAATTATATAAAAGAGAAATTTTAAGTGACAAAACCAGCACCAATATAAGGTAAAAAACATTTGTAGGAATCATTGACGGTAATACAGTTTTCTCTTTTGATGATTCCATACACGATTGCAATGCGTCGACTAGTTGTTCTTTTGACATAGTCATCAATTCATTTTTACTGAATTCAATTAGATTCATAGCTTCAACATTTACCACTTGGGAATATTGGTAATAGACCACCGCGATTTTAACCCCATAAACAATCGCTATTAAGGACAATACGGAAATCAATGTTAAAACTATACGTTGAATTTTAGTCATATCCTCATATACACATAACGCCTCACTAAGATGCGAGTTTAGGCTTGCTAAAATCTGCGACGAAGGAGCTCGAGCAAGCCGTGACGAGTCCTTTTACTTGAGTGACTTGTTAGGTGCCGACTGTAACTTCACCAGTTTAAGCAACAAAGATTCTTTTTTTGGAGTTGACCAATTGTGTAGAAGATAACCAAATACTAGTCCGATAGGTGCACCAATTATTGGAACAAATCTAATCATATCTCGCTCAGTAAACAAGTACCAACAGAAGCCAAGCAACATAAGTAAAGTTGATACCAATATCCACTTATACCAACGCCAATTATTCACATGCTGAATTGAGCGGTTAATAATTCTAACTTCAGACTGGCTAAAATCCATCTAGGCACCTAACGCCGCAATAATAAGTGAACCAAGTGCTGGCGGGCGATTTGCTCAGCAAATGGCATGACATGCCTTGGTGAATCTGATTCATTGGCTTGTTATGTTTTCCTGTTGCTCTCTATCTTTTTGTACTTAATAAAACAAACTAAAAAAGCAACAATACAACCGATTTTGAAAACCAATAAACTAAATGGACGCCACCATGCTCCTGTTTGCGCCTCAATGATGTCAGAAACACCGAAAGCTACAAATGCAATTGATGCTATAAGGCAAATTCTATAATTAGCATCTGATTTACCTAACTTAAAAGATGCACCAATAGGCATAAGGCGATAATAAACCAGAACAAAGATTCCGCATAATTAAACTCTGCAATATCCATATAACCTCATTTAGCTATTCGTAAATTTAGATGCCAAGAATTGAAGGAAACATAACGCCCTAATAATGGGCTAAAAATTGTTTGCTAAAATGTTGAGGAACGAAAACAGCAAACTGTTTTTAGTCCTTATTTATTAGTTTGTTATATTGCTTTTTATACACGAAATACAGATATAAACCAAAGCCTAAATAAAACCCGACACCACAGAAGAAAGCCAAAGGTTCGTCAGCATATGTTGCTGTATATGACTTAAGGTTAAATTCACCTTTAATAATTGAATAAAATGCAAAGAACCAGAAAAAAGCCACAACATATAAAACCCTGTGGATTTTAGAAGACTTTTCTTTTAATTCTATTGATTCAATTTCAATAGGGTCGTTTTCTTTAACCTCTATTAGCTTACAAACTATTTTATACCTTTCAGGATACGTATCCTTATCGATATTTCGTTCGATATCTAGCAATTCTTCTAATGTATATTTTGAGAAATCAGGTTGCATCCTACACCTTAACTAGAGAGCAATATAACGCCTGAATAATGTGTGAGCGTAGTTTGGCAATTTTATTGCGTTGTTTGCAACTAAAAATGAAAAACTATGGCGAATCACGATTAATTCTCTTGTTAGGTGTTTTTACTACCCAAATAAAAACTTTTACCTTTAAATAAAATGGGTAAAGCGCAATACAAACTTAATGCGTTTGCGGTGTTTAATAACAAATAATTTAGTTGAACTGTTTGCCCTAATGATGCAACAAAAAATTTATATGCGAATACAGTAGGAACAATCAACAAGTAACCGAATTGAATGTAGAACGTTTTGGCCTCGGGCCGATCATGTATAAAAAACACACTTAGAACGGCAACAAAATGAATAATCCAATATGTTTGAAACTGATGACCATCAATAGTTGCTATTAGAACCAGAGCCAAGAAAATAACCAAATGTGCGGCTATGATATATTTCAAAGTTTTTAGTGAATTGGGGCGATACTTGATAGCTTCCACTCTTTATCCTTAAACACCTAACGCCGCCATAAGCGGACAAGTAATTGTTGGCTACAATGTGAAGCGGAGCGAAACCGAGCCAACTATTACGGTTCCGTTCTTCATGGCCTTGTTAGGTGTTTCTTATCCAGCCAATACTCAATAAATATCGGCTACCTTTTACAACTTTTGAAACTTGATGCTCGCTCACATCCGGACGAAATAACTTTATCCGCTTTGTTTCTAAAATTGGATTATTGCACTTAAACTCACCACCTATATCGGCGCTTTTGAGTACAATATTCAATCGGTAATGTTTACCTGAATCAACTTGATCTATATGCGGAGCAATTTCACTACCTTCTGGAAATTTTAACAGGTAAGTGTCAAATTTTATCGGCCACACCGCTCCACATAGCAGCATCTTGTCATAGCCAGACTTTTGCCTTCCCCGTTCCCAACGAAACAATTTACTTAGAAAAGACATATGAACTCTCGAAACACCTAACGCCGCAATATGAGGCGTATAAATGCTTGGCTAAAATTAGCGAAGAATGAGCGCCAGCCAAGCTTTAGACGTCCCATCCATAATTGCCTTGTTATGCGGCGACCATCAAAATTTTTGGCTAACGTACACAACAGCTAATTTGCTATCGCCATCAGCAATTATAAGGTCGCTTCTCCCGTCATTATTGAGATCAGTTAATGCCACTCCCCACGGATTGGGAATCCTTGCATGCCTGAATTTATAACTCCCGAGTGTCGCTATACTGCCAATAACAGTAAGCAATTCACCAGACCAATTACTGATCAAAGCATCCTCTATTCCATCTCCGTTAATATCTCCGATGGCGATTTGTTTAGCGCCTGAAGCAACATTGATAACAGTTTTACTATTCTCTTGAAAATTACCGCGCCCGTCTCCTGGGAGAATAGATAAAGAAGTACCGTTAGTTGCTACAATTAAATCTAATTTACCATCGCCAGTTAGATCAGCCAATTCAACAGCAAATGGAGGTTCGGATTGCGACAATTTTTTTAAGGAAAACGACACCTTATTAGAACCAGAATTAACAGCTATACCAATATCACGCTGATTTGGTGTTACCAAATCCAAAGCGTCATCGCCATTGATATCATTTACAGCAAACCCTCTATATGGGTCTCCACCAACATTGATAATACTGCCGGGTGTTTTGAATTTTCCATTAGCAAGACCTTTCAAAACGAGTAATCCTTCGTTTTCGCGGCTGTCAACAATCAGCTCTGCAATGTTGTCACCATCAAGATCTTTCAATTGAACTGCATGTGGGTGAGGCTTAATGCCAATATTAAACGTGGATTGAGGTACCTTTTTAAAGCCTCCCTTTCCATCGCCATAAAGAAAGGTAACATATGATGTTTCGTGGTTAGCAATAGCAACATCGACATTTCCATCTTTGTTAATATCAGAAACCGCTATACTTGTCGGGTTTTCTCCTACGGGAAAGCGACCCAATTCAGATAAACTACCCCTGCCATTTCCCTGATAAACAACCATATTATCATCTAAATAATTCGTGATCATAACATCCTTATAACCATCTGAATTAAAATCACCAACTGATATTGACGGTTGACCTTCTCCTGCATGAAATAAAGTAGGTGAGAATATCATGTTTCCTATATCAACTGTTTCAGCACCAGAAATACAGCTAAGTAAGCCTAAGAAAACAGTATAAAGTTTTACAATACTCTTGTTATTCATGTTCCACCTGAGTTTTAACAGCCGCATAACGCCGCCATAAGCGGACAAGTAATAGTTGGCTACAATGTGAAGCGGAGCGAAACCGAGCCAACTATTACAGTTCCGTTCTTCATGGCCTTGTTAGAAAAGCCTTTTCTCCAAGTGCCCTACTAGTTCATTTGAAGACTTACAACCTTCTGCAAACTCGCTACTGCTAACATATAATTTTTCTACTTTTTTATCACTAGAATGTACCGTTAACCAGTAGTGTGGTGTTTCTTCCCAAGAGTTGTACATTAAGTAGTTGCACCACACATAACCTATGTCTTTAGATAATCGAAGAGTTTCTTCTCTATTCAGGACTATGGTACCCACAGCGTCACCACTGCCAGATATAAATTTTTCAATTACAATAGATTCAGCATCAACTGGTAATCCTTTTTGTGGAAAAACCCCAAAAACGGCATACCCTACGATAATCAATATTGCCAAATACTTCAAAGGCTTTCTAACGCCCGCATAAGCAGCGGGCCAATTTAGGACGCATTTATGCGTCGTTTCTTTTTGCATTAAATGAGGCCGAAGTTGAGGCCGTCTGACTTAATGCGCTTGTTAGGGTTTATACCCAAAGATTTTTATACCGTCTTCAACTGTTTCAATTTGAAACTCACCTATTGCATTTAACTGCTCAACCAAGTGCGTGACGCTTTGATTTTTATAAACTACAGGCGAACCTTTGTAAGGCTTATAGCTCAGCGAAGTTGGAACTAGTAGCCATTCAATTAGATCAAAATCAAATGGTCCATTTAGCGCACCACAATCTCCAACATAATAATCCCCAAGAGAATCAAAGTCAGGAAGATGTCCGAAAACGGGGTCGTTATCATTTACGAGTTTCCATTGGCAATTTGTGAATTCAGTATTATTTTCATTAACTACACTGAAAAGCTTTCGCCACTTTGCATTCGACATAAATGAACAAGAAAAATTTTTTAGATTATTCACCAAACTATCCTTGAACCCTAACGCCCGCATAAGCGGGACAAAATGCTTGGCTAAACTTTGCGAGGCACGAGCACAAGCCAAGCTTTTTTGTGTCCGTACTTAATGCGTTTGTTATACGAATTACTCTAAATTTAAGTAAATCTCTCTATGTCTTTACCAGTGATTTTTCTATAGAGCCTTCTCAAAATAGGGACAAAAAACTCTTTTTCTTTCTTATGATTACAGTTCCGACAGCGAGTAAAAACCATCATGTTGCGAAGTAATGGCCTACCTTCGCGGCTCTGAAAATAACCAACAGGGTCTTCACTAAAACTTACATCATGAAGTTTAAATCCGCACTCTGTACATGAAAATTGCTCTTTACCGCCTAACATGTTTTTGAACGCAAATATCCTAGCATCTACATCCCAAGCCGTCGTTTCAGCAGAATGACCGCAGTGTTCACACCTTTCTACATTTGCAGAGTTTCCAAACTGGCAAACCTGACATGTCCATCGATAGTCTGGCATATTTCCCTATTCGTATAACGCCTCGATAAGAGGCCTAAAATTATTTGGCTATACTTTAGCGACGAAGGAGCGACAAGCCAATGATTTTATGTCCCTTTCTTTATCGACTTGTTAGCATTACTTTGCAACACTAACGTAGCCAAAAGGAAGTAAACAAAGCATTAGCAAACAAAGTGCAGCGATAAACATTAAGACTCCTCGTGCGTCCCTTGCTGTAGATTTATCTCGCAACGACGACTTCGCAATTTTAGGGTTAGTATGAATTAGCACAATGATCGTTAAAATAAGGAGAAGGAAAGCACCTCCTAATATTGAAACTGCAAATTCGCCGGCAATTGAACGAACAAGGTTTACAGTGACGTAAAAGCCGATATTGAACAATAGAACCTTTTTGAGAAAAGACATTCTGAAGTTATACCAGAATACATCTCCCCCTAAAGCCCAATAAAATTTAGATGTTCTCGAAGGATATTTTTGTTCTTCCATACAAACGAGATGACTCCAGTAATGCTAACGCCGCCATAAGCGGACAAGTATTTGTTGGCTATAATGTGAAGCGGAGCGAAACCGAGCCAACAATTACGGTTCCGTTCTTCATGGCCTTGTTATGCATTTACTTGCCCCGCCCAAATAACTTAGATATGAGCGAAGTTTTTTGTGTATTAGTTTTTGGCAATGTGAGATTTGCATACTGTGGAACCAGTGCCTTTGAACCGTGCTTTTCAAAGTCTATACGTATTGTTACGTCGTCGGAATTAACAAATTCAAATATTGCTTCAACTTGCCCCAAACCAAAAACAGGGTGTTCAAGTTGCATGCCAGGAGTAACTTGGCCAACACCATTAATTTCTATACTTTTTAGTTCATTTGCTTCCATTTTTTTGGACATGCTCAATCCTTTCTTGAATGCATAACGCCTCAATATTGTGTGACGTAGTTTGGCAGCTTTATTGCGTCGTTTGCAATTAAAAATGCCAAACTTAAGGAATCTCAATAATTGACTTGTTATATTTCGTCATCTACCAATGGTGTTCCTACAGTATCATTTAAGACTGTATGACACTCCACTGAAAACCAGCTATTAAAAAGTTTCATGTTTCGATTTTTTGGCCACAACGACTCATCTGTGTACCAACCACTAAGCTCGTCGATAAACAGCGCTTCTAAATTTAGCTTAATCCACATTTAGTGATTCAGGATCGTAAGCATCTTCACTGCTAATAAGATAAATACTTGAATCTTCATTGACAGATTCAATAGTTAAATCAGGAGAGCCATATGGATCAACATCATTAATCCAATCAACTGCTGGTTGCTTATACCTTAGAATTAAGGCCGCACGATTTAGCATGAACTCTCCCAGAAATATAACGCCCCAATAATAAGTGAACCAAGTGCTGGCGGGCGATTTGCTCAGCAAATGGCATGACATGCCTTGGTGAATCTGATTCATTGGCTTGTTATATTTATATGTCACCAGACTTCTTGATTTTATTACTTAAAATAACACTTTTATATCGTTTTTGAGAATATTTGTCGTAAAACTCAACATTACACCCTTTAAATTTTTCAGTGTCCTTTAATTTAAGTTGAACGTCGTAAACCTTACCACCTATTAAGCTTACTCTTTGTTTGATTACTTCAACATAATGAGATTCCATAACACCATCAGAGAAGGTTTTTAGATCACATTCAAACTCTATATCGTATACATCTGGGGTAAAAAAATATCTTTTGGTTGGTGTTTTAATTTGGTAATAACTGTCAGATTTATTCAATATGGTGAGTGCGGATTCTCCATAATTTCCAGGACCACACATCCTTATATAACCCGGAGTGGTTTTATTGATCCAAATTTGGGAAACATTTGCAGGATGTTCTTTGGCGAAAGAAAACCCTGTTAAAAGTATTGATAACAAAACGAGATACTTACTCATATGTCCCTATAAATATAACGCCTCAATAAGAGGCCAAGTTGAGCTTGGCTATACTCGGTGAGGGACGAACACGAGCCAAGCTTGACGTGTCCGACTTTATTGACTTGATACTCATTGAGCCTCCTCCCTGAAGCTAGCCATTGACTAAGCTTCAAGGTAAGCAAACCAATAGGAGAAAGCTCAATGAATTTCTACAATAACATGCATCCGTATTATTGTGGTATCGATTTACATGCCAGACTACTTTATGTCTGTATTATTGATGATACAGGCGTCATCCTCGTACACCAAAAGATTAAAGATAACCCCGATACTTTACTGCAGCTGTTAAATCCTTACCTCG
>NZ_JBQRUN010000032.1:0-15986 GCF_053485835.1 Thalassotalea fusca | reverse complement strand
GCAGCTTCTAGTTTGAATTCTGCGCTAAATGTACGTCTGGTTCTTTTAGTCATTGTTTCACCTGTAAGTTCATAAGGTGTATATTAACACCTCTAATCAGGTGGCCAAATTAACTATGCCACTACATACACTCCCAAACTTTATGATCAAAAGCCCCCATTAACTAACATATTTGTACTACTGCGACTTTAGCTTCACATAAATTACTCTCTCAAATGGAGAGGCGAAATAGGCCACCCATAATTCATACTCTCTCAAATGGGACAATAGTGATTCTTTACCTGAGTTTGTGAGCTAGCTGCTATATTTCGCACGAAGGAAAGCATGACTTAACTTCTTAAGCCAATTACGTAATTTCAAATAAATTTGGTGCTTGTAAGGTTTAGCCCGTAGAAAACCACCGTCTACTATTAGCAATACCATGTCGCCTTGAAATACCCACATTCTCATAGTACTTAGTTAGTCGCTCGGATGAGCCTACTGCCCGTGTAAATATCTGTTCAAACTCAGTCGCAATTTTCAACCAGTTTTCTTGCGCTATATTCAGTCTATTAAGGATTGTAAGGGCATTGGCGTCAATTACACCACGTTTGTCCTGCCTTACGATTCGCCCTGTAATGTCTACGAGCGTTAAATAGTCCATCAGGCTGTATCGTATCCCTTTGATTTTATCTTTTTGGTCATTGCCGATAAATTTTGCGAGTTCTTTAGGCTGCTTGCCATTAATGGCAGATTTAATTCTTTGTTGAATACTCGTGTAGTCTGAATGCTCTGGCGTTGGCGCTATGTTTGCTCTTACCGGGTTTAAATCAACGTAAGCCATGCAAGATAATAGCGCCGCCTCATCAAGTAACGCTTGAGATTTAAAACGCCCTTCCCAAAATCGCCCCGTGCATTTATCTTCAGTATTGGCTTTGCGAGCAATAAACTCGTTGAGTGAGCGCATAAACCAACTAATATCCATTAATCTTTTGCGATACTCTTCGACACAGCTTGCTATCGTAGCAAGTTCATATGGTTTCAGTGGCTCTTGCTTTGCAAATCGTTGTGTGAGCAAGGTTCCTTTGAACAACATATGCCAACGGGCAACTACTTCTTCGTTTGACCACGTGTTTGCTTGTTCAACATCCACATGTAATACAAGGTGTAAATGATTATGCATCACTGCATAGGCACAGATATCAATAGAATATACTTGAGAAAGTTGGTGAATACGTTGCTCAACCCAATCACGACGATGTTCATAACTTTGACCACTATGTTTATCTACACCACATAAATACGCTTGGCGAACCACTCTACTACACACATGATAATACGGTGTGTCACTTAAACTAATTTGTTGCTCCCTAGGTTTGGGCATTGTCTCTCCTAGACTTATTAAAATTTCCGTTTTCACAAGTCTAGTCAAGAGATGAAAACACGCAAATAACTGTGGGTGTCTTAGTTATTCTTTACATAAGGGCATACAGCAGATGGCTCTCTATGGTGTACCTTTGTTTTGCAATGGCGACAGAGTAAATAATCTGATTGTTCATTAGAGCGCTTTCTCACAATTTGCCTGAATACTTCATCGGCATTGAGTTGTTTCAATAATTCCTTAGCTAAAATGATTTTGCCATCGTGAATGAGCTCCCACGCATCGTAATGTCTGTTTTTTGCTTCCATTGTACAAAACCTCCCTGTTTAAGTTGCTAACAAACTACAGAAAGCTGATTTAAAATCAAGGATAAACCTTTTACTCTCTATATAATATTACTACTCACGTTGCCGTTATTTACTGATACTACTGATAATGTAGTGGCGTTGTCTCCATTTGCTCAACTCGCCGATAGCAACTGACCAACTAAACCGATAATCATTGCCCAACCAACTGACAATTTTGCCTGATTAAGATACTAGAATGCCCCAAAGAATGAGGCATTTAATTATGGGTGTCCTAGTAAGTCACAAAGATGCCTCAAAAATGAGGCATTCAATTATGAGTGTCTTAATTAATTGCCCGAGGTTTGGGCATGGTCTCTCCTAGACTCGTTAAAATTCCGTTTTCACAAGTCTAGTCGAGGAGGAATTATCTGCAAATAATTATGGGTGGCCTAGTTATCTATATTTTTAAAATTTCCGTTTTCACAAGTCTAGTTGAGAGATAAAAACACGCAAATAACTGTGGGTGTCTTAGTTAAACTTTCGAGGCTTTGGATTCAAAAGAATGGGTGTCCCAGTTTATCAGTTAGTTGTCTAGATTAAGAACTTCATCAACCGATATATCGTAAACACCAGCTTCTCCATCAACATACAGCTCTTTCCAGTAGTTATAACCGTCAACAAAACTACTAACGTCTTTACCAGAATCAATTAGCTCTAGCACAGATGCTGAAAATGCTTTAATTGAAAACGGCATAAAGGGGGCGCTACCAGAATCCTCTGAGAGGATAGCGACTCCGACTACGTCTTCGTCTTTAAAACTATCAAAACTTACAATAATAGCTTTGTGCTGACTGTTTGATGAGACAGAGCTACACTTCCACAATTGACCAACTTCAAACTCAGTATTCAACTTATTCACCTATATACTCAATCCATAAGTTTTTGTTTGAGCTGCTAACAAGCAACTCCTTAAATTCAACCAATGAAGTACGACCACTTATATCAACTCTTTCATTAATGAATTGATATAAAAGCTTCGCATGAACTGGGCTTATTCTTCCATCTGAGTATTCATCAACAAACAATCCTGTTTTGGACTTCAAAAACTCAAACGCAGGTTCAAGTATATTAAAGTCCGTATGATTAAGAGAAACCTCAGTACCGTTGTTTTTAAGTATAAATTCTACGCCCATGCTAATTATCAGTCTTCTTTGGAAACTGGGTTACTCTATCACCAGTCTTTTTATCAATGACGGTCACGTTTGTTTTTTCGCCTTTCGTTCCGATTTCTTTATTAAAGTCCTTTTCTACTCTAACTCTGTCACCTTGGTCTTGAACTCTATCAGGTTTTTTAACGGTTTTTTCACTTAGCTTATCCATCTCACTTGGTTTTTTGAATTTACTTTTCTGCTCATATTTCTTCTTTGTTACATGGCGATCCGTATGTCGATTTCGTTTACCGCCTTTCTTTATGTAATCAATTGCCTTCTTCGAAGCCTTTATTACGGTTTGTCTACATGCTGAGTTCGTAGCACACCTAGCTGCTGCAACAATAACGAATTGAACAAGTTGCCCGTCAGGATCAACATACTTATACGGGTTATTGTTAGCATATGCATATCGATTAAAGCCAAATGCTCCATTACCAGCTTCAAAATGCCCTAAAGTATCCACCGGATCATTCGAATAGAAACGACCTATGACTGGATCATAGTATCGTGCCTGCATATAAATTCACAAACAAAAAAGGTCGCATAAGCGACCTTTTTTATAAGAATAACAAATTGTTAAGCGTCAGCTTACCAACCAGCTTTCTCTTTTAGTGCAACACCGATGTCAGCTAGTGAACGTACAGTTTTAACACCAGCTGCTTCTAATGCAGCAAATTTCTCGTCAGCAGTACCTTTACCACCAGCGATAATTGCACCAGCATGACCCATACGCTTGCCCGGAGGAGCAGTAACACCAGCGATGTAAGAAACTACAGGCTTAGTTACGTTAGCTTTGATGTACTCAGCCGCTTCTTCTTCCGCAGTACCACCAATTTCACCAATCATTACGATTGCTTCAGTTTGTGGGTCGTTTTGGAACATTTCAAGTACATCAATGAAGTTAGTACCTGGGATTGGGTCACCACCAATACCAACACATGTTGATTGACCAAAACCAGCATCAGTTGTTTGCTTAACTGCTTCGTAAGTTAGTGTACCTGAACGAGATACGATACCTACTTTACCTGGCTTGTGAATGTGACCTGGCATGATGCCGATCTTAGTTTCACCCGGAGTGATAACACCCGGACAGTTTGGACCGATCATGCGTACGCCAGTTTCTTCAAGCTTCACTTTAACGTCAAGCATGTCTAATGTAGGAATGCCTTCAGTGATAGTTACGATTAGCTCGATACCTGCGTCGATAGCTTCTAAAATTGCATCTTTACAAAATGGTGCTGGTACGTAGATTACTGTCGCAGTTGCGCCAGTTGCTTCAACAGCTTCACGAACAGTATTGAATACTGGTAACCCTAAGTGCTCTTGTCCGCCTTTGCCTGGTGATACACCACCAACCATTTGTGTGCCGTAAGCGATAGCTTGCTCAGAGTGGAAAGTACCTTGACCACCTGTGAAACCTTGACAGATAACTTTAGTATCTTTGTTAATTAATACAGACATTATTTGCCCTCCGCAGCAGCAACAACTTTAGTTGCAGCATCAGTTAAAGATTCAGCAGCGATGATTGCTAAGCCAGAGTTAGCTAGTACTTCACGACCAGCTTCAGCGTTAGTACCTTCCAAACGTACTACTACTGGCACTTCAACACCTACTTCTTTAACAGCACCGATGATACCTTCAGCGATCATGTCACAACGAACAATACCACCGAAAATGTTAACCAATACAGCTTTAACGTTGTCGTCAGAAAGGATGATTTTGAATGCTTCTGATACACGTTCTTTAGTAGCACCACCACCAACATCAAGGAAGTTAGCTGGCTTACCGCCGTGTAAGTTAACGATGTCCATTGTACCCATTGCAAGGCCAGCACCGTTAACCATACAACCTACGTTTCCGTCTAATGCTACGTAGTTTAATTCCCACTGTGCAGCATGTGCTTCACGCTCGTCTTCTTGCGAAGGATCGTGCATAGCGCGGATTTTTGGTTGACGGTATAACGCATTTGAATCAACACCAATTTTGCCGTCAAGACAATGTAAGTTACCTTCTTCAGTGATAACTAACGGGTTGATTTCAAGTAATGCGAAATCATGTTCGATGAACATGTTACCTAAGCCCATGAAAATCTTAACGAATTGCTTCATTTGTGTTGGGTTTAGGCCAAGTTTGAAACCTAATTCACGTGCTTGGTAAGCTTGAGGACCTACTAATGGGTCAATCGCAGCTTTGTGAATTAAGAGTGGTGTTTCTTCAGCAACTGTTTCGATGTCTACACCGCCTTCAGTTGATGCCATGAAAACAACACGACGAGTACCACGGTCTACTACAGCGCCAAGGTATAATTCGTTAGCGATGTCGGTGCAGCTCTCAACTAAAATTTTAGCCACTGGTTGACCGTTAGCATCTGTTTGATACGTAACTAAGTTTTTACCTAACCAGTTTTGAGCAAAATCTTTGATTTCTTCTTTGGTTTTAACTAGCTTAACACCGCCAGCTTTACCACGGCCACCGGCGTGAACCTGTGCCTTAACAACCCACATATCGCCGCCAATTTTGTCAGCAGCTTCAGCAGCTTCTTGAGGTGTATCGCAAGCATAACCTTCAGAAACTGGTAAACCATATTCAGCGAATAATTGTTTCGCTTGATACTCATGCAAATTCATGGTGTTTTATCCATTTATCTGTAAATGATATTGGCAACCAAACTTTACAAGTTCAGCTACCTGTGAAAAGTCGCCCAAGTATAGTACAAAAGCTCTAAAGAACAAACCCCTTAGCACTAATACTATAGTCAAGATTGTATATTTTTTTTTGTGTTGATTTAACAAACATAAAAATTAACAAATAAAAAAGCCGTGTTTAACAAAAACACGGCTTTAGCTTTATGCAAAAATAGCGATTAGATATCTAAAAGCAAGCGTGTTGGATCTTCTAGTAACTCTTTAATTGTTACCAAGAAGCCAACAGACTCTTTACCGTCAATTAAACGGTGATCGTAAGATAATGCTAAGTACATCATAGGTAAGATTTCTACCTTACCGTTAACTGCCATTGGACGATCTTGAATTTTGTGCATACCCAAAATCGCTGTTTGTGGCAAGTTGATAATAGGCGTTGAAATCAAGCTACCAAATACCCCACCATTAGTAATAGTGAAGTTACCACCTAACATTTCGTCCATAGTTAGCTTGCCGTCACGGCCTTTAATCGCTAAATCGCGAATGCCCTTCTCAATGCCCGCCATGCTTAATTGGTCAGCATCGCGCAATACTGGCGTTACTAGGCCACGCGGTGTAGAAACGGCAATCGAAACATCGAAGAAGTTGTGATAAACAATATCATCACCATCGATTGATGCGTTAACAGCAGGGAAGCGCTTAAGTGCCTCTGTAACTGCTTTCACGTAAAACGACATAAAGCCTAAACGTGAACCATGACGCTCTTCAAATACATCTTTGTATTGCTTACGAAGATCCATGATTGGCTTCATGTTTACTTCGTTGAAAGTCGTCAACATAGCTGTTGAGTTTTTCGCTTCAAGTAAACGGTTAGCGATTGTTTTACGTAAACGTGTCATAGGTACACGTTTTTGTGTACGCTCACCTAATGCTGCAGATGCCGCCGGAGCTGATGCTGCAGGTGCTGCCGCTTTTGCAGGAGCCGCAGGAGCTTTTGTTGCCGCTTCTACGTCTTCTTTAGTAATACGTCCGCCTTTGCCTGTACCCTTAACATCATTGGCTGTTAAACCTTTTTCAGTCATTAAACGACGTACAGATGGGCTAGCAATTTCATCACCTGAAGCTGGTGTTTCGTCAGCTGCAGCAGGCGCAGAACCAGCCGATGCAGTTGCACCAGCATTTAGTTCACCAATCTTTTGCTCACCTAAAACAGTTTCGCCGTCAGCGTGCAAAATTTTACCAATTACACCATCGTCTTGAGCAACAACTTCAAGTACAACTTTATCCGTTTCAATATCGACTAGCTGTTGGTCACGTGAAACACTATCACCTTCAGCGACGTGCCATGTAGCAACGGTTGCATCAGCAACTGACTCTGGCAATACTGGAACAACGATATCGATTACTTTACCAGAAGCTGCTGGCACGCTAGGTGCTGCCGCTTCTGCCGCAGGTTTCGCATCAGCAGTTGCGCCTGCTTCTAAAATAGCAATTACTTGTTCGCCTAACACTGTCGCACCTTCTGCTTCATTGATAGCAGTAATTACACCGTCAGAGGTTGCTGGTACTTCAAGTACAACTTTGTCTGTTTCAATATCAACAAGTACTTGGTCTCTTGAAACGCTATCGCCTACTTGTACATGCCAAGTAGCTACTGTTGCATCTGCAACTGATTCAGGTAAAACGGGAACCTTAATTTCGGTTGTCATTAATTTATTCCTTACTCACAAACTCTAATCAACAACTGTCTATTCGACATTTAGCGCATCATTGACTAGCGCTTGTTGCTCTTTAACATGGACAGACATATAACCAACAGCTGGTGCAGCAGACGCTTTACGTCCGGCATATGTCAAATACGTACCCTCAGGAATTGCCGCTCTGAAGTGATGCTGTGAACAGTACCACGCACCTTGGTTTTGCGGTTCTTCCTGACACCAAACAAACTGCTTAACGTGTTGGTATTTCTCCAACTCTTTAGCAAGCTCGGCTTCAGGGAATGGATAAAGTTGCTCAATACGAATAATCGCAATATTATCCTGTTCATTCTTACGACGTTGTTCTAATAGCTCGTAATAAACCTTACCACTACAGAAAACAACGCGTTCAACCTTCGCTGGATCGATATCATCAATTTCACCAATCACATTCTGATATTCACCCGTCGCTAAGTCTTCTAATGAAGAAACTGCTAACGGATGACGTAGTAACGATTTAGGTGACATTACGATTAATGGACGTCTCATTGGACGCACCACTTGACGACGCAACATATTAAATACTTGTGCTGGTGTAGACGGAATACACACTTGCATATTATGGTCTGCACAAAGCTGTAAGTAACGCTCTAGTCTTGCTGATGAATGCTCAGGACCCTGGCCTTCATAACCATGTGGTAACAACATTGTAAGACCGCATAAACGCCCCCACTTTTGTTCACCTGAACTGATGAATTGGTCAAAGACAACTTGTGCACAGTTAGCAAAATCACCAAATTGTGCTTCCCAAATCGTTAAACCATTTGGCTCCGCAGTTGTATAACCGTATTCAAATGCAAGTACTGACACTTCAGATAACACTGAATCATGAATATCGAAAGGTCCCTGACCTTCTCTCACGTTTTGTAGTGGTAAATAAGTGCTAGCATCATTTTGGTTATGTAAAACTGCATGTCTGTGGAAGAAAGTACCACGTCCAGCATCTTGACCCGTAATACGAACACGCTTACCTTCGTCAACAATCGCCGCGTACGCTAAGTTTTCTGCAAAGCCCCAATCAAGCAATTTTTCACCAGCAGCCATCTTCTTACGATCATCGTAAATTTTCTTTACACGCGACTGAATCGGGTGATCGTCAGGATAAGAAGAAATACTCTCGGCTAACGACTTCAATTTATCTAATGAAATCTCATGATCGTATTCATCATCCCAGTCATGGCCTAAGAAAGGTGTCCAATCTACCGAATGCTCTGTCATCGGACGCCATTGTTCTACAGTACATTGGCCTTCGTCTAATAACTTACGATAATAGGCAGTCATTTCGTTAGATTTGTCTAGCGCGATACTGCCTTCTGCGTTTAGCTTGTCCGCATAAAGCTGACGTGGTGTAGGATGTTTCTTCACCTTTTGGTACATCAACGGCTGCGTTGCATTAGGCTCATCAGCTTCGTTATGGCCATGGCGGCGATAACAAACTAAATCGATAACTACATCACGCTTAAATTTGTTTCTAAAGTCTAGGGCGATTTGCGTCGCTAAGATTACTGCTTCAGGGTCGTCACCATTAACATGAAGAATCGGTGCCTGTACCATTTTTGCAATTTCAGTACAGTATTCCCCTGAACGTGTATCTTCAGGATTAGACGTTGTAAAACCAACTTGGTTATTGACAACAATGCGAATACTACCACCAACCTTGAACGCGCGAGCTTGCGACATGTTGAAGGTTTCTTGTACCACACCTTGACCTGCGATTGCAGAATCACCATGTATAGTAATAGGTAGAACTAAGTCACCTTGATTACAATCGCGGCGGTCTAAACGTGCTCTAACTGAGCCCATAACCACTGGATTTACAATCTCTAAATGAGATGGGTTAAACGCTAATGCTAAATGAACATTACCACCCGGTGTAACAAAATCAGAAGAGTAGCCTTGGTGATACTTAACGTCACCTGAACCTAATGCTTCGTCGTGCTTACCACTGAACTCATCAAACAACATAGTTGGGTTTTTACCCATCACGTTAATAAGTACGTTTAAGCGACCACGGTGAGCCATACCAACAACCACTTCTTTGGTGCCATGAACACCAGCGCGGGTAATTAGCTCTTTAAGCATTGGAACTAAGCTATCACCACCTTCTAGCGAGAAACGTTTGGCACCTGGAAATTTAGCACCTAAATACTTCTCTAGACCATCGGCAGCAATTAAACCTTTAAGAATCTCTTCTTTTTCTTCAACTGAAAGTTTTGCTTGTGACTGCACTGATTCAAGGCGGTGTTGAATCCATCGCTTTTCTTCAGTAGAAGTCATGTGCATGTATTCTGCACCAATAGAACCACAATATGTATTTTTAAGCGCGTTGTACAAGTCGCCTAATTTCATTGTGTCCTGGCCACTGGCAAACGAACCAACATTGAATTCTTTATCGTAGTCATTTTCAGACAAATCGTGATGCGATAATTGCAAATCACGTACTTTGTCACGCTTCCATAATCCTAAAGGATCAAGGTTGGCATTTTGATGACCGCGAAAACGAAAAGCATTAATGAGCTGTAACACTTTAACCTGTTTAGCATCAGAACCACCAGAAAGTACAACCGCGCGATGTGGCTGCTTCGCTAGTTCTTTAAACTCTTCGCGAATAGCAGAATGTCGGTACTCAATATCAGCACCTTCAATTTTAGGAAGATTTTCGAAAATTTCGCGCCACTCTGCAGAAACAGATTGCGAATTATCGAGGTAAGATTCATATAACTCTTCAATGTAAGCAGTATTACCACCGCTAAAATGGGAAGACTCAAACCAAGCCTTCATTACACCTTCTGGCATTGCCTGTTCCTTTATTGGGATTAAAGCAATAAATATTCATATCTAACAAAATAAGCGGGAATACACCAAAGTGCTTTCCCGCAATACTTTATTAAACAGCCCTAGTTAATAGCATCGACTTGATATGGCCGATAGCTTTTGTTGGGTTCAATCCTTTCGGACAAACGTCAACACAGTTCATGATACCGTGACAACGGAAAACGCTGTAGGCATCTTGTAAATCGTCTAATCGCTCATCCGTTGCTGTATCACGGCTGTCGATTAAGAAACGATAGGCATGTAATAATCCAGCTGGTCCAATGAACTTATCTGGATTCCACCAGAAAGAAGGACAAGACGTAGAGCAACAAGCACATAAGATACACTCGTAAAGACCGTCTAATTTTTCACGATCTTCAATCGATTGTAAGTGCTCTCTTGCTGGCTGGTTTTTGCCATCGTTAATTAAGTATGGTCTGATTTTTTCATACTGATTGTAAAATTGTGTCATGTCGATAATTAAATCACGCACAACCGGCAATCCAGGTAACGGGCGTAAAACGATTTTCTTCGCTTTAACTGCTGATAATGGCGTAATACAAGCCAAACCGTTTTTACCATTCATGTTCAAACCATCTGAACCACAAACTCCTTCACGACATGAGCGTCTAAATGATAGCGTTGGATCTTGCTCTTTTAACAAGATTAGCGCATCAAGTACCATCATGTCTGAACCTTCAGGAATTTCCAGTTCATAATCTTTCATATAAGGCGCATTATCAACATCTGGGTTGTAGCGATAGATTGAAAAAATCTGCTTCATCTTTAATGCTCCTAGTAAGTTCTAACTTTAGGTGGAAATGCTTCACGATGTACAGGTGCCATGTTTACACCACGCTTAGACATTTCTTCAGTCTCAGGCGTGTAAATGCTATGACATAACCAGTTGTCATCGTCACGTTCAGTAAAGTCCTGACGCGCGTGCGCACCACGGCTTTCTGTACGGAAGTTTGCAGCTTTAGCTGTACAGAAAGCTGTTTCCATCAAGTTATCTAGCTCTAAACACTCAATACGTTGTGTGTTGAACTCTGAAGACTTGTCGTCAAGTTTCGCATGCTTAAGACGCTCACGAATCTCAGTAAGCTCTTTCATGCCCTGAGCCATTGCTTCACCTTCGCGGAATACCGAGAAGTTTAACTGCATGCACTGTTGTAGGTCTTTACGGATTTGAACAGGATCTTCACCCTTATCCGAACCTTCCCAACGATTGTAACGCGACAAGCTTGATTCTAAATCAGATGCTGACGCTTCTTTATCAAGTTGAGTTTCTGCTAAGTACTTGCCTAAGAAGTTACCCGCTGCACGACCAAATACAACTAAATCAAGCAATGAGTTACCACCTAAGCGGTTCGCACCATGTACTGATACACAAGCAATCTCACCTACCGCGAACAAACCTTCTACAAGCTTCTCTTCGCCATTTGCGTCAATCGTAATTGCCTGACCGTTAACATTACAAGGGACACCACCCATTTGATAGTGACATGTAGGAATAACAGGAATCGGCTCTTCTGCTGGATCAACGTGAGCGAATGTTTTCGATAAATCACAAACACCCGGTAAGCGTTGGTTTAACGTTTCGCGACCTAAGTGATCTAACTTAAGCTTAATGTGTGGACCCCAAGGACCGTCACAACCACGACCTTCACGGATCTCTGTCATCATTGAACGAGCAACAACGTCACGACCCGCTAAGTCTTTGGCATTAGGCGCATAACGTTCCATGAAACGCTCGCCATCTTTATTCAGTAAGTAACCACCTTCACCACGACAACCTTCAGTTACTAGTACACCAGCACCAGCAATACCTGTTGGGTGGAACTGCCACATTTCCATGTCTTGCATTTGAATGCCAGCACGAAGTGACATACCAACACCGTCACCTGTATTAATGTGCGCGTTAGTTGTTGAAGCGAAAATACGACCCGCACCACCAGTAGCTAATACGGTTGCGCGCGCTTTAAAGTAAACAACTTCGCCTGTTTCAATACAAACAGCCGTACAACCAACCACTGAACCGTCTGCATTTTTAACTAGATCTAATGCATACCATTCTGAAAATACGTTGGTTTTATTTTTAACATTTTGTTGGTACAAACAATGTAACAATGCGTGACCCGTACGGTCAGCTGCCGCTGCAGTACGTGCAGCTTGTTCGCCACCAAATTCTTTAGACTGACCACCGAAAGGACGTTGGTAAACTTTACCATTTTCGAAACGAGAAAATGGTAAGCCCATGTTTTCAAGTTCAATAATTGCTTCTGGGCCAGTTTTACACATGTACTCGATAGCGTCTTGGTCACCAATAAAATCAGAACCTTTTACCGTATCGTACATATGGTATTCCCAATTATCTTCGTGCGCATTACCTAGCGCTACTGTGATACCACCTTGTGCAGACACAGTATGAGAACGAGTTGGAAATACTTTAGAAATCAGTGCACACGATTGCCCTGATTCAGAAATTGCTAATGCTGCGCGCATACCCGCGCCGCCTGCGCCAATTACAATGGCGTCAAATTCACGAACTGGAACGCTCACTTACACACCCCACACTGTTAATAGGCCAGCTACTAAATATGCTAGTAACGTTACGGCAAAAAAGAACTGTAACACACCGCGTAAAAACGCTGGTTTTACATAATCAGACAATACTTGCCATACGCCAATCCACGCATGGATAAGTAAGCTAAACAAAGCAAGCACAGTCAGTACTTTAGTACAAAGGTTTGCAAAGAAGCCTTGCCAAATTTCGAAGGTTACTTCAGGTGTCGTGATAAAAAAGCCAAGTATATAAAAAGTATATATTGCTAAAATAACTGCACTTGCGCGAAGTAGTATAAAGTCATGTACGCCACTACGGCCTACAGTTGCTGCGTTATTTACCATAATTTAACTCCCGCTAGCACTGTTAATACAATCCACAAAACAATAATAGCCTTAGCGCTTGCGTTACCTGAAGCTTTCTCTTCAAAGTGACCAAGATCCATTAATAAATGTCTGATACCACCCAATAAGTGATATAAAAGCGCTGAAACAATGCCAATAATGATTAATTTGAAGAATACACCGTCAAGTAATGATTTAACTTGTTCGAATCCTTCAGCAGAAGATAAAGATAATGATAGTGTCCACAACAAGATACCAATGGCAAATACCATAATCACACCAGAAATACGGTGTAATATTGATGCATTAGCTGCAGGATGCATTTTTATTGTGGTAAGGTCTAGGTTTACTGGACGTTCTTTTTTCACGATTTTCGCCTAACAGCTCAGTGAGCCTTCAACTTTTTTTTTTGCCACCCACACCATTTACATAACTTATAATTATATAAAATTTTATGAGTAACCCCCCAAAGATCTTAGCTAATATTTCACGAATTACATACGAATGCGTAAACAAAGCTTAGATCAGCCTGATTATATAGCTGAAAATTATTAATTACAATTTTCTTAGTACACAATTTTCGTGCTATTTTAAAGGCTTGCGGCGAAATTTTGACCATTCACCATCGTTATTACGTAATTAGTCTAATCTTATAACAATTGGTTTGACTTTGAGGGGGTACTTTGAAGTAGAATACCGAGCAGTTTTATATTCATAAAATCTGACTAACTTTTCAGTTAGTGCCGGATTAAAAAATTGATAGGGGATAAAACATATGGCTGATTCAAAGGCCTCAATAAGTATAGACGGTAAAGTTATCGCTGAGTTACCAATTCTAAAAGGTACAGCTGGTAACGATGTTATCGACATCCGCACACTAGGTGGCGCAGGCTATTTCACTTACGATCCAGGCTTTTTAGCAACAGCATCATGTGAGTCCGCAATTACATTTATCGACGGTGGTAAAGGTGTATTGCAACACAGGGGTTACCCAATTGATGCACTGGCAAAAGACGCAGATTACCTAGAAGTTTGTTACATTTTGCTAAACGGTGAAGCACCAACTAAATCACAATACGACGATTTCAAGAGCATTATCACGAACCATACAATGGTTCATGAAAAACTTGCGCATTTCTTCCAAGGCTTTTTGCCAGATGCTCACCCAATGGCGATGTTATGTGGTGTTGTTGGCGCAATGTCGTCTTTCTACCATTCAGATCTAGATATAAATGCAGCTGATCAACGTATGCGTAGTGCGCATCGTTTAATCGCTAAAATGCCGACGATCGCTGCAATGGCATACAAGTACAGCATAGGTCAACCTTTCGTATATCCACGTAATGACTTAACGTATGCAGAAAACTTCTTACATATGATGTTCTCTGTACCTGCTGAAGAATACAAAGTAAGTCCAACACTTGCTAAAGCAATGGACCGTATCTTCACATTACATGCCGACCACGAACAAAATGCATCTACGTCAACGGTACGTTTAGCTGGTTCGTCTGGTGCTAATCCTTATGCGTGTATCGCTGCAGGTGTTGCATCATTATGGGGTCCTGCTCACGGTGGCGCTAATGAAGCATGTTTAACAATGCTAGAAGAAATCGGTGATGTAAGCCGCGTTGATGAATTTGTTAAAAAAGCGAAAGATAAGAACGACTCTTTCCGCTTAATGGGCTTTGGTCACCGCGTTTATAAAAACTTCGACCCTCGCGCTACCGTAATGCGTGAAACGTGTCATGAAGTATTGAATGAACTTGGTGTGAAAGATCCACTACTTGACGTTGCAATGGCCTTAGAAAAAGTAGCACTTGAAGACCCATACTTCATCGAGAAGAAACTTTATCCAAATGTAGATTTTTATTCAGGTATTATCCTGAAAGCAATCGGTATTCCAACTAACATGTTCACAGTGATCTTTGCTATGTCACGTACAGTTGGCTGGATTTCACATTGGGATGAAATGTTAGGACAACCAGGTCAAAAGATTGGCCGTCCTCGTCAAAACTACATTGGCGAAATTAACCGTGAATTTGTTCCTTTGAAAGACAGATAATCGGTTAGTTGAACTAGCATAACAAAGGCAGCATTCGCTGCCTTTTTTATGTTCAGGACAAACGGTATGTCTTTTATGTTCAGGACAAACGGTATGTCGCGTCCTTCGATTGCTTCGCACTCAGGATGTATATGGTCTCCTCCTGCTGTGCAAGTACTTTTTTGAAATAAACAGATGGCTTACGTATATCCGGCCTGTTTGTTGAGGTTACCCTCTGGCCTTGATGAATCTTTCGCACCCAGCGTCCTCATCGAACGGTCGGCTTGTTAAGCCATCACCCTGAACAGGTTTTCACTGGGTCGAGCTCTCTGTTGTCATCGTATTAGTACATTGCGCAACTCTGTCGTTAAACTTTACCTATCGTTAAATCGTCTACTAAACCGCAGGGCGGTATGTTTCACCTTTTGCCACTATCACCCAAGCGATTCTTACCACTTTGTTTACCAGGGCTACAACTGCTTTATTAAAACCGCGTCTTTCGACTAACCCTCTAAGCCATAAACTTAACTTGTCTTCTTTCATTTGCTTAATCGCTTGTGTCACGACAGCCCTGGCTCCATGCACTAAGCTGGCTCGCAAGCGACTATTCCCTCGCTTGCTAATCCCTTGCTGTCGCACTTTTCCACCTGTGGTATATTGCTTAGGTACAACCCCCAGAGCGGCTGATGCATCTCTTCCTCGTTTAAACTGCTTGCCGTCGCCTAACCAATGGAGCAAGCTAAACGAGTTAATCGGCCCAACTGCGGGTATAGCAATTAACTTCTGGCATATATTCTCTGATTTAACCTTTTGTTGTAACTTCTGGTTATACCAATTAAGTTCAGACTTTGTCGCCTGAAACTGCTGATATCGCCTGAATAGTATTTCTCTGAACTCAGGTGTTAAACCATTTTCACCATCTTCTAAAATCAAAGGCAAATCTCGCGTAAAGCTCGCTACGCCT
>NZ_JBQRUN010000031.1:0-19013 GCF_053485835.1 Thalassotalea fusca | reverse complement strand
TGTGCGGGTTCTTTTCTCTTTTAGAGAGCTTGAGCAAAGCGTCAGAAGTCAATTGAGTCATAAATCACGATTTGTTATTTTTTGCTGATGCTAATTAGATCATATTTCAAAGAGGATTGGTATTAGTCATTTGCGCTAGCAGACATTTACAATGCTTTTGCAACAAACTCTCACACCACATCAAGCATAAAAAAACGCCCAATGACGTTCATTAGGCGTTCTCTACTCATATAAGTATCATTTTGCTATAAACAGAAAAACGCTTATATGTTAACTCTCGAGCCATTCACAAACTGCGAATGACTCTAGCTTAAGTTACTTCAGGCTTATTGTTGTGTGAACCTGCTCACCTTCTTGGTGATCTGGTTCAAACCAGCGTGCTGTAACTGATTTTGTTTGTGTCCAGAAGTTAATAACTTGTTTACCATTTGGCCCCAAATCACCCAACTTAGAAGCACGTGAACCAGTAAAGCTGAAGTAGGCTACAGGCACAGGAATTGGCACATTGATACCAACTTGTCCTACATCAATTTCATTCTCATATTTACGAGCCGCCCAGCCTGACGACGTGAAAATTGACGTACCATTACCGTTTGGATTCGCATTAACGATCGCAATAGCTTCATCAAGTGTTTCAGCTTCAAGCACACAAAGTGCAGGTCCGAAGATTTCTTGTGTATATATGTCCATATCCGGTGTTACATTGCTGAACATCGTTGGACCAACGAAGTTGCCATTGGGGTAGCCTTCTACTTCACAATTGCGTCCATCTACAAGTAATGTAGCACCTTGTTCAACACCAGAGTTTAGCAAACGGATAATACGTTCTTTAGCTTGTGGTGAAACAACAGGTCCCAAGTCAGCGTCACGTTGCGTACCTGGACCTACTTTCATCTGCTTGGCACGTTCAGCGATTTCAGGCAACCAATTGCGTGCTTCTCCAACCAAAACGGTAACAGGATTTGCCATACAACGTTGACCCGCAGCACCAAAGGCCGATCCTAACAAATCATTGATTGCACGGTTTTTATTTGCATCTGGCATGATAACCATATGGTTTTTAGCACCCATCATACATTGCGCGCGTTTGCCATGCTTGCTTGCGTGATTATATACATGCGTACCAACATGCGTAGAACCAATGAAGGATACCGCTTTAACATCGTCATGTTCACACAGTTGATTAACCGCGTCTGGGCCACCATGCACAACATTGATAACACCCGCTGGTACACCAGCTTCAAGTGCCAATTCAACAAAACGAATGGTTGAAGAAGGATCTTGCTCAGATGGCTTAAGTACAAATGTATTACCACAGGCAATTGCTGGCGGGAACATGAAAGCAGCCAACATAACCGGAAAGTTAAATGCTGTAATACCAACACCTACACCTAATGGCTTATTGATCGTATAGGTATCAACACCTGTTGCTGCATTATTTGCCATTTCACCTAGTTGTAAACGAGTAATTGAACAAGCATTTTCAACAGCTTCTAATGCACGACCAACTTCACCTTCTGCGTCAGGTAACGTTTTACCGTGTTCTAGTGTGATTAGTTCAGCAATTTCCTGAGTATGTGCGCGAACCAATTCTTGAAACTTCAGCATGATGCGCATGCGATTGGTTAAAGAAACTTTTGACCACGTCTTAAATGCTTCTTGAGCAGATGCTACTGCTTGATCAACTTCTTCTTTCGTTGCAATTGGTACACGAGCAACAACTTCTTGTGTTGCAGGGTTAAGTACATCCAACCATTGATCAGACTTAGACTGAACTTTTTCACCACCAATAATTAGTGGAATTTCTCTAATCGACATTTTTAGCTCCTGATAGATTGACTGATTTATCGCGCATGTATCTTCACCGCGAAATCGTCACATTTGCTACACGGTATGCTTTTATGACTGCCAACACAACATGCAAAAACGCAAAATATATTGCATAATTGCAACAGCCAGAATTTTAAGGAACCAAATCATGAATTGGGATGACGTTCGCGTGTTTTTAGAAGTTGCCCGCACAGAAAAGCTAACTGATGCGGCCAAGCAATTGAATATGGACAGTTCTACCGTCTCAAGACGCTTGCATAAACTCGAGGAGTCGCTATCAGCTAAACTATTTGATCGAACATTAGAAGGCCATAAACTTACCACCGATGGCGTTCACCTACTTAACTCCGCCAGAAAAATGGAGCAAGATGCAAAGTTAGCGGTTGAAGGTATACAGCAAAGCGCTCTTGGTCAATCGGGCATCGTACGCATTGGTGTCACTGAAGCATTTGGCAACTTTTTTGTTGCGCCTAACCTACTGAGCTTTCGAGAACAATTTCCACATATCCAAATTGATTTACTTAATTTTTCTCGTTTCGTAAAAATCAGTCGTAATGAAGCAGATATCGCCATAGCTGTTGAACGCCCAAAGAGTACTTCAGTGATAATCACCAAGTTATGCGATTATAAGCTGAAAGTTTACGGCAATAGGCAGCGCTATGAACAGTTTGCAACGGCTCGTTCAAAAACAGAGCTAGAAGGTATGCCTTGGGTTAGCTATGTTGAAAACCTAATTTTTACCGATCAACTTTCCTATGAAAAAGAGTTAGCGATCACTACACAAACCGTATTTAGAAGCACGAGTGTTATCAGTCAGTATGCTGCGATAAAAAGTGGTCTAGGCGTGGGTGTACTGCCCTGTTTTCTAGCAGATAAAGATGATGACTTAGTAGCCTTGTGCCAAGCGGATGTAGAAATACTACGTAGTTTTTGGCTGGTAACTCACCCTGAAAGTAAACGTTTAGCACGGGTAGCTAATGTATGGGAATACCTCAAAACTTTGTGCCACAGCAATTACTCGTTGTTGATGTCCGAGCGGTAACTAACCCCTAGCGATGATACCAGTTGCTCATATCTTTGCCATGCTAATGGATCGCCTTTATTTGGTTGGCACACAGAGCGCTGGTATTGGTAGCTATACGCTTCAAACCATGCAGAAAGCAATTGCGCATTGCTGTCCTCACCAGCAAGCGCCAGCGCGAGTGCAGCAACCTCAGCCGTCGCCAGTTGGTTGCTCTTACTAGCTTTTCTAATGTGATATTTGGATTGATAGTCATCGGCTAAAAATACTTGCGGATCTATCGATAATACTGGAATGTTGTGTAAATATGGGCTTTTTCGATATATCTTTTTTGCCTCACGCCAACTACCGTCGATGTATATAAATAAAAACTTTTTGTTTTTAAAATCGTAACTACTGCTATCAATTAACGGCTGCTCGGCGATGGTATAATTGCTAGGAAACACCAAAACAGGCTGGTAATCAGGCCGCTCAATAATATCGACTAAAGTCTGCGGATATTCGTTTCGCTGCCAAAGATGTGCATAAGTATTAGGAATGACGTCGGCAATCAGTTTGCCCGTATTACTTGGTTTTAAAACTTCTATATCATGCATAAGTAGTAATACAGCATGATTCGATGATGTTTGAGGTGTAAAAGCACACACACAATTTTGCAATGCTACTCGACAATACTCACACCGATTGACTCCCTTGCCTCGCGCATTAAACGCTTTGGTTGCGAGTGATTTTCGATAAAAGTAGAGTTGATGGACAGCGTGCATAATATAAATAACGAATAAAACTCGGCATATTGTACGCTAGTTGGGTAGTAGTTTGATACTAGTATCACCGGTTCTTTGATTTCAAGCCGAATTAATGTTATCAATATCTCGATAAAAACAGGCGCTGAGCCCAATAAATATAGAATTTACGCTCACGAAAAATCAGTATTAGCCAAAAATGAAGTTTACACATTATGATTTGGGTCATTTAACCAAAGGCCAAAAAGTTGAAGTAACTTTAGTCGGCAACGCTGCTAATGTCCATTTAATGACCCAAAAGGAATTTAACGAGTTTACCAAAGACTCAGTGCACAAGGGGATGGGCGGACTTACACTTCAGTCTCCTGTTTACTTTACTGTGCCATATGATTGTCATTGGTTCGTCACCATCGATTTTGGCGGGTATATAGGCAAAGTAGATACAAAAGTGCTTACCTATCCACAGCCTACTAGCTCAGAAGTTTCTTCAACGTAACTATCTCCAACCTCTTGTGGGTAGAGAAATAGCCAAATGTTAGCTGTTTTCCAAAAAACTAAGATAAAAAAAAGGCGCCTAGTTGGCGCCTAAAAACCTATTGTATTCGTTCAGGGAAAACACAAGAGATTGCTACACAAAATCAGCCAATAACTCTGCTGTAACTGACCTTGGATTTGATAAAAAAATTGCGAGATTATCGTTAAGCTTTACCGAGTAACCTCGCAATGGTTGAGCTTTTACATCCATTGATTGCATTAAATGCTGTTTTTGTCGTGGCTTTTATTTGCAGTCACTACGTCAAACTCAGCTAATGCATCAATTTCCAATTTCATTTGTTCCTCTAAAGCATCAATCGCTATAACAGAGTGGCATAAGGCATCGGCTTTTGCTTCGATCACACGGCCACGCTCTTCCATTTGTTGCTCTATTTGTTCACCAAACGTTTCCATACGAGCTTCAAACGCATCTGGATCTCCGCCTGAAAACAGCATTTCTTGTCCAACAGCAATTAACAACGTTCCCATAGAGTTTTTAATAGTAGACTCAACCGCTTCTTCAATGCGCTGTTCAAACTCCTCACCAAATGTGCCATCGCCAAAATTGCCGTGTTCGTCGATAGAAATCTCTTTTTCAAGATCCAATTCCCTATCGATATCAAATTTAATCGCAGCTAAATGTTCAGATAACTCTGTTCCAACATCATTGCCTTCACCTAATAGCTCATTGAATGCTAACGTTACCCCTTCAGAAGCTAAATCCAACGCTTCAAGCGCAATTCCTTTGACTTCAGGTACAACTGCTCTAACTTCTTGCGAAAACTTCGCCACCATATCCTGCTGGCTCGAAGATAGATTAATTGTTTCGCCATTCACTAACAGGTGTTTATTGTCCACGATTCTATACAGCTCCTTGCTGTTCTTAGTAAACGCGACTTCGTGCTTATTAATGGTAAGGCCAGCATTAAGGTCTACATCACATGAATCGGACGAAAATGACGTGTCGTGTGCTGCAACTGAACCTGACGCTAATAAGATGGCAGAGGCAATTAATGATTTCATATCTAAATTCCTTTATTCGCATTAAGCATATTTTCTATTGTTAGCACGCAAATTAAATTTTCTACTATCACTAACAACTCATGAACGCTTTACACGTATCAAATCTGATGCCAACAATGCAACTCATTGTTTTTCAATGGAATACTGAAAACGAATGGATTTCACAAAACGATGACACGGTTATTTTTGAGGAATTATGGCCAATAAGTGGCGAATTTGACTAAAACAATTTAAGAAGAAGACTAATGGGAAAATTAATAGGAAAATAAGAGGCAAAAAAAAAGATGAGTCAAACTCATCTTTTCAAAATTACTTTCGATGCAAATTATAATGCAACGATGTTCTCAGCTTGTGGGCCTTTTTTACCTTCAGTTACAGTGAACTGAACTTTTTGACCTTCGTTCAAAGTTTTGAAACCGTCACCAGAGATTGCGCTAAAGTGAGCAAATACATCTGGACCAGATTCTTGTTCAATAAAACCAAAACCTTTTGATTCGTTAAACCACTTAACAGTGCCTGTAGTTGTATCAGACATGGAGATATCCTTTAATTTTTTAATGAGTAATAATGCCATACGGCGGTGTTGCAGGAAGTGTTACTATTACTTATTAATCAGGACGAGCAAAACTACAGACTCAAACGAATAGATAAAAATAGGTCTTACTTTCTAGCTAGAGTCTGATTCTATATTGTTGCCGCCTACTGTCAAGAAATTTGCATAAAAAATAGCTGAATTTTTTACTATTTTTATCTCTACAGGTCTTTTCTGACGGGACTGTCAAAAAATATTAACCCCCGATTACAAATGATTACTTGCCATTAACATCAAGCAACTTTAGCATGCTGTCCATAAATATTTAAAAATACAAAAATGAAGATGAATCTAAAAAAATTACTCACATTATCACTTTTTGTTCCAACTGTTAGCTTTGCGACTATCGTGGAATTTCAAACATCACACGGTAACTTTCAGGTGAATTTGCACGATCAAACAACGCCAAAGACCGTCGAAAACTTTTTAAAGTACGTCACAAATGATCGCTATGATGAAACCATTGTGCATCGCGTTGTCCCTAACTTTGTTGTACAAGGTGGAGGACATTATTTTGATGGTGAAAACATTAAGAACATCGAAACATATGCGTCTGTAGCCAATGAGCCTGTTTACTCAAATGTTAAAGGCACAATTGCTATGGCTAAGCTAAGTAACTTACCACATAGCGCGACTAGCCAATGGTTTGTCAATACCACCAACAATACTGAGTTGGATACATCAAATGGTGGCTTTACCGTATTTGGCGAAGTTATTGAAGGCATGGACGTTATTGAAGCAATCGATAAGTTACCGCTCTGTGGTTCGATACCAATGCCAAACTACAGTTCAACGCAATGTAGTTCTGGTGAAAAACCTGGAGCAACGAACTTTGTCAACATATACGATGTTATCATTATTGATGATGCGGTAAATACGGCTGATTCACTTTCACCCGTAAAAAATACAGCTATCAATGCCGGTGGTGGCGAAACGCCAGATAATAGTAGCGGTGGTGGTGGCGGTACCTTGTGGTACTTGCTTGGATTAGCAACGTTAACTATGTCGCTTCGCATTAAAAAACTTTGTAAATAAACTGCCGAATGCTACCTCCTTAGTTCAGCACAATTCAGTGTTGAACTAAGGTCTGTTGTGGCGATTCAGCATTACGCGTTGCTCTGAACCGACGCCAACCAATATTCAATTAAATATCTAGCAATGGATTCTTTGCGAGGAATCTTCCAGCCATCACATTCACTGTCCATCTCTCCGTGCCAATCTTTCATTAACTTAACTTCATCAGCGGTAAACCAGTCTGCCGAGGAAAGCTCCTGTTCATCTATGACAATTTCTTGTGTTTGCGCTTGTGCAATAAAGCCAAGCATCAACGAATTTGGAAATGGCCAAGGCTGTGAATTTAGATACTGTACATTGTCGATTGCAATCTGAGTTTCTTCATACACTTCTCTTACGACCGCTTGTTCGACGGATTCACCATGTTCAACAAAGCCTGCAAGCGTTGATATTACACAGGATGGCAGATGTTTATGTCCCGCCAGTAAGCAACGTTTTACACCTTTGCTATCCGTATGCTCTACCAGCGCGATTACCACAGGGTCTTTGCGAGGAAAATGCAGCTTATTACAATCCACATTACTACATTGCTTAGCATGGCCTGATTCAATCAGGCGTGTTGTCTCACCGCAATAACCACAAAATCTTGCACTTTGATGCCAATGATTAAGCGCAGCGGCATAACCAATGAGTGACACCTCTTCTTTAGACAAATAAGGAATGCACTGTCTGGTACCAACCAGCTCAATACTTTCTTGATACTTACAATTGAGTGACAGGAATGCATCTTCTGACAATTCAATCATAAACACTGGCACAGCCGTTCCAGTGTCGTTTCCTAGGAAAATTTGATTTTCAGCTAGCTCATCTGAAGCTGTCAGTCGCTGTTCAAGCAACCAAGGCTCATCGCCTTTTATTTTTAGCAGGCCATTGTCAATAAACAGTGCTTTGCCTTGATAGAATGGAATTAGGAGCCTTGATTCATCACGAGATTGGCTCTTATACCAATCATTACAGGTACGTTTATCAGACGCTCTGTCGATCGACAAATGGGCAAATGTTAAGTCTTGCTTCATCGTAACTTCCTTAGCTATTTGCCGATGTGGAATCAGATTCTATGCTCTGCTGCCAGTAAAGCGACCACTTTCCCATTGGCTCGATTAACGCAAATAAGCTTTGGCCAAGTTCAGTTAGTTGATAACCATTACCTTCATTAGTAATTAACGCTGTTGCCTTGAGTTCTTTTAGTCTTGTATTTAAAAGTGTTGGTGAAATTGCTTCGCAATAATCCTGAAGTTGACGGAAACTGGCGTTCCCCTTCGATAGATGCCATATGATCCCTAACGCCCATGTGCGACCTAGTAAATCTAGTAACGCCATGATAGGTTTACCTGTTTTAGAGCCTCTTACGGGTTGTCCGGGGAGTGGAATTGATGGCATAACGCTTCCTTAAGCTACAAAATATGTAGCGAAGAGTACTACATATTTTGTAGTATTTTCAAGCGGTAATTATCGACGAATTTGTTGATAAACGTCTTTAGCGATCAACGGTTACTCTATGGTAAAAGTTATGTCGTTGCGACTATAAGCGGACTTTTTGGCGCATAACTTTAGTATCACTACGCTTTTGTTTACTGTCTAAACGGCGTATTTTTGAGGCTTTAGTAGGTTTAGTTTCTCGTCTGACTTTCTGTACTTTTGCCACCTCTTTGATCATCTCAACTAATCGCTCTATAGCATCTTGCTTATTCTTTTCTTGTGTACGAAATTGCTGAGCCTTTATAACAATCTCGCCGTCCTTGGTAATACGTTTGTCTTTTAGTGCGAGCAAACGTGTTTTATAAAAATCAGGCAGGCTACTTTGATGGATATTAAAACGTAAATGAATCGCGCTTGCGACTTTGTTAACATTTTGACCACCTGCACCTTGTGAGCGTATCGCAGAGATCTCAATTTCACTCTCATCAAGTGTTACGGTATTTGAAATTTGTATCATCAGTTATGAATTACGTAATGTAGCTGTTGGTTCAATTGCCATTCGACAATAGCACAACACTTATGGTTTCCGATATAAAAACAGGAGCTAATATGCTCCTGTTTGTGACTAATTAATTATTGGTATTAAGCAAGATTAAGTTCTTGTACTTTTTCATGCGCAATTTCAGGCGTTACTGACACTGGCTTATCGTGCTTATTCGCTTTTAATTGACCTTTTCGATGTTTTAGCGCTGCATCTAATTTTTTAGCAGCATTTGCAATTGCTGGATACATAACTTCATCATTACCTGATGCAGCAACGCGTGCCCCTTCGTAGTTGGTAGTAATTTCTACCTGATGTTTGCCGTGCTCCTTCGAAATTATGATTTCTAATGAGATTAATGTTGGAAAGTGTTTTGCGATTTTTGAAAACTTTTCATCAAGGTGTTCTCTTATTGAACTAGTAACTTCTACATGATGACCAGAAACATTTATTTTCATATCTTTTCCTTTTTTCCTGTTACTCATAATAAGACTTGGGGTTATTAGGCAAAAAGGCAAGTAAAAACTTAAACTATTTATCATATTTTTGTCATTTGTTTGATCTATGTACTAAAAAACCACGTTTCAGTTCAAAAAACGTTCAAACAACACCACCTCTTGGTCAATATTAGGCACCGATACTAAGCCTTTCTTTTTAAATTGTTGGCCTTCGAGCAATGCAATTGATGCCGAATTGCTCGGATTGCAAATCGCATTTAAACATTTTAATGCCAACTGACTACGTGCATATTCAATCACTGCGGCAACGCTCTCTTTACCATACCCTTTTCTCTGATACTGGCTTAGAAAAGAATAACCGACTTCAGGGTATTCGACCCCCTCTCTTTTTATTAGCCCTGACATACCAATGGGTTCACCGCTAGATTTCAACTGGCAACAATACAGGCTAAACCCAAGTGCTTGTTGCATCGCTATGGGCCCAGTTTCAATGTATTCGCATGCACTTTCAAAATCGCGAACACCTTTATCTCCGATGTTTTGAATAAAGTCAGGCTGATTCAACAATGTAATAATCATATCCGCGTCAGCCGGGCTAAGAACACGAAGAACAAGACGATCAGTCTCTAAAATTTTCATATTGTGACTCCAAAAAGATTCAAACAAATTTCGCAACAAAAAATTACGGTTAAATTCGATTAAGACTACTGAATTTCACTCAATTTGGTTTATAATCGCTCACCAATATGCCAACCCTTTGAAATATCTACAAGAGATAATTGAATGTTTGATGATATTCGTCCTTATCGTAATGATGAAGTTCATGCTGTCGTACAAAAATTAATTAGCGAACCAGAATTCATGGCGTCTGTCGCCAATTTTGCATTGCCTAAATTACACGCCACGATTCCCTTTCTGGCAAAGTGGCTCATCAAGTTTTCCTTTCAGCGAAAGTTGAAAATGCTCGGTGGTATTGAAGACATTCAGCTTGAAGTAGCTAAGTATCTTAATAAACTGATTAAGCTCAGTACCGATGGTTTTAGCTATGACGGAATTGACGGGCTTGATTTAAACAAACCAACTTTGTTTATTTCAAATCATCGCGACATTGTGTTGGATGTTGCCTTAATCAATCTAGCTTTACATCAAAATGGCGCAGACACAGTAGAAGCAGCAGTGGGAGATAACTTGCTCCACAAGCCATGGGTGGCAGACTTAATGCGTATAAACAAGAGCTACATCGTCAAGCGCAGTGAAAAAACAAAGCGAGCGATGTTAGCCGCTTCTAAGCAATTATCCGCCTACATTCATCATGTGTTGGTTGATAACCAACAGCATTTGTGGATAGCCCAACGTGAAGGTCGAGCCAAAGATGGCTTAGATAAAACCAACGCTGCATTAATTTCAATGCTGTTACTTAATAAGCCAAAAGACATGGCGATCGCGGAGTATCTTGATACATTAAATATTGTGCCTGTATCTATCTCTTACGAATTTGACCCATGTGATACTGATAAAGCCAAAGAGCTTGCTCAACGAGAAGCATCTGGGGATTACGTCAAAGAAGAAGGCGAAGATTTCAAAAGCATTACACAAGGAATGTCAGGTTACAAAGGCAAAGTCCACTTAACCTTTGGTACGCCGATTCGTGGTGATTTTGCAGATAGTAAAGCGATTGCTAAAGCGATTGACGAGCAGATTATTGGTCAATATAAATTATACGAAAGCAACCTCTCAGCGCACGCTCAATTAACCGATAAATCCCAGGCTTTAGTGCCTCATTTGCAAGAGCGTATACAGTCATTAACATTAGAACAGCAGAAGTGGTTACTCACTATGTATGCTAATCCTGTGCTTGCTAAAAAAGCCTTATCAGATTTCTGATAAGGCTTTAACTTTTCTCTGTATTAATTATTTTTGACGATAAAATTCAGACATGGCTTTGTACAAAGAGTACAAATCCACTTTCGAACCAACCGCATACGGCGAATGAATAGAAAGGATCGGCACACCGAAATCTATCACTTCCATATTATCGTTTGATAAGTCACTGCCAATGGTACCGCCTGACGCTTTACCTTTGTATGTTGATGTTTGCCATTTGATATTAGCGTTATCTAGATAGTTGCGTGTCCATGCCATATATTCAGAGTTTGCATTAAAACCACCACCATAAAGTTTCAAGTTAATGCCGTTGCCAAGTCGTGGCGCATTACCTAATTCCCAAACACTTGACCAAGTTGGATTAACACCTGGGTTTACATCAGCAGAAATCACTTTAGTATTACGCAACACTTTACGTAGCAAGTAGTCGTTGTAATCATTGCCAAGCTTGTTGTAAAGCATGCCACTTAACATATCCACTAAATAACTTGAGCTGGCACCCGTGTTATTAATATTCCCTACTTCTTCGTTATCAACTAAATAAGCGATAGCGGTATATTCAGGCGTACCCTGCTCAACAATGGCTTTAACTGCGGCAATAGAGGAGGCTTTGTCATCTTGGCCATAAGCCGCAATCATTGAACGGTCAAAACCAATATCTCTTGGTTTGCTTGCCGGCACTAAAGCCAACTCAGCAGACACTAAATCTTCAACCGAAATGTCATATTGCTCGGCCAAAAATGCAGTGACTAAGTCTTTAACGGACGATTCTAAACCAGGCTTAGACGCAATAATCACATCAAGCTCTTCTTTCTTGATAACATCACGGCTGGTACGCGAACGATTAGCATGATCAACATGTGGTGCTAGATCAGGAACTAATAGCACTGGTTCATCATCGTTAAAGCCCATTGAAATTTGCACTGTTGAGCCGTCTTTTTTATCTACACGGCCAACAATTGCGAGCGGTATATTCACCCATTGATACGTTTTAATACCACCATGAATATACGTTTGAAACATTGCGAACTTTTGCTTTTCGAACAGAGGACGCCCTTTCAACTCAAGTCGCGGAGAATCGATATGTGCGCCAACAATACGGGTACCTTCTGTCAGAGGCTTCTTGCCCATAACGATTAAAGAGATAGTGCGATCACGATTAACATCATAGAATCTTGCACCTGGCTTTAATTCGCTGTTTTCGGTTAAACGTTTGAATCCTTGTTTTTCAACACGCTTGATGGTCTCGCTAACAAACGTTAGCTCAGTTGGCGTCTTAAAAATATAATCTTTGTAATCAGTGGCATAGGCTTCTACTTCTTTCAATTCCTTTTCAGAAAGACTCAACCAGCTGGAAACTTGCTTTTTATCGGCCGATTTAGTGCTATCTTCAGCATGCACTAGCGCTGGTGATGAAAGGGTAATACTTGCCAAAATAGCAAGATTCAAGAATGTCTTTTTCATAATGTCCCAGGAGATATTTATTATTTTAAAGGGGCATTGTAAAAATAGTCATAAATAAATAACAAGTGTTTATCGATGAATCTTCCTTTATTCAACGATAAACGTCATGTTGCCGCGTAGTTGATTGACATCTAGTGGCACCTCAATGCAACTTATACCAATCCGTATAAGAGATTGGTATTATTCACACTCGCGTGGCGGTCGAACTTGCTCGGCTAAAGACTCGATTGAAAATTCAATGCGCTTCAACTCTCTCAGTGTCGATTGCCTGTTCATTTCCATGAATGTCCACATTTTTAACGCAATTTGAACCATGGTAGCTAGCAACAATAAGACTCCCCAATGCAGTTTCATTGCTACAGAGCCTTCAGTAAAAAAGAAGTGATAACCTGCCCAAAACATTAGCACTGTCAATGCAAAGGTAAAAATGCCTACAATTATTATCCAGCGACCTAATGCACCTTTGTATGCATTCGCCAACATGGTAAAAATACCTGCGTCATGTGCGAGAGCCTGATCAATCGATTTAGCTTCATGTTCTAACTCCGCGCGAATTTTATCATCTATGTTCATCGTCATTCCTCTACTCAAGTTGTTTCTTCAAATTGTTTCTGGCGCGATTAAGGCGTGATTTCACTGTACCAACTGGAATACAAAGCACCTGTGCTATTTCACTCAATCGCATGTTTTCGAGATAAAATAAGTGAATCGCCTGCTGATCGATCTCTGACAATGCATTCATTAACTCTCTTAACTGACTACCTTTATCGGAGTCGCTCTCGTTATGATCATTAGTCGTTAGCGCAGCACTCACTTCTTTATCGGTAAACTCCACTATTTCCCGTGATTGACGTTTCAATAAATCGAGCGTTTGCCAACGTGCACTGCGATATATCCATGCCTTAAAGGCACGCGGGTCTTGTAGTTTTGATAGCGAGTTCGCTAGCTTCATCCAGCAATTTTGTACCGCATCACGAGCCATCGCTTCATCAGCACATATCTTGTAGGTAAAACGTAATAACGCCGGATAGTAATATCTACACAATTGCTCAAAGGCCTTTTCACATCCGCCTTGCGCTTCAATTACCCAAAGCTCAATCTGAGCTTGATTCATAACACTGCTCTCACCTTACTTTTACTACAAAGACGATTAGAAATTCTGAAAGGTTCGCTACAACTATATTTTGGTTAGCACCTATAGTGCAAGGAAGGATAATACAGAGAAACAGTACAGAGAAACAATAACAGAAAAGCCAAGGACACAGCCTTGGCTTGATAATGCAATTTAGAAATTTATTGGGCAGCTATTAGTTGCTACATGCGCCAATATAAGTCCATACATTGCTATAGATGTCTGGTCGAGCTCCCGTTGACCACCAAATAGATTCATATTTGTTGCCATTGTATGAAACAACATCACCAATCACATAAGATGCGCTTGCAGACCATTCTGAATAGCCATCACAGCCTCCGTTCGTGTCTCCTTGAACCTGAACAACACGACTTGTTGAATCAGACAAGCCATCGGCATCGTATACGGTTAACGTCACAGTATAACTTCCACCCGCACTGTACGTGTAAGTAGGATTTGTCGCTGTTGATGTACTACCGTCACCAAAATTCCAGCTACGGCTTACTACACCTTGATCGTCAGAAGAGTTATCCGTGAACGATGCGGTAAGTTGATTTGTAGATACTGAGAAATCTGCGCTAGGACCTTGCTGACAAGGATCGGTTGAATCAGATTCTTTTTTCCATACATTGGTATAAATATCAGGACGCGCACCAGTTGACCACCAAGTAGCAACATAATTCACTCCGTTAAAGCTTACGCGGTCACCAATAGCATAGCTCGAATATTGATTCCACGCTGGCGCTAAACCGCTAATAGAAGCGCTTGAATCACATTGTGTGCCTACTGTAATAGATTTGGATGTACTATCGGTGTTGCCATCTGTGTCTGTAACCGTTAATACAACAGTATACGATCCTGCATTAGCATAGGTATGTACGGGGTTTTGCGTATTTAAAGTTGTGCCGTCACCCATTTTCCATGAAGCACTCGCTATGCCGGTATCATCCGTTGAGGTATTGTTAAAAGACACCGTTAAATCATCTACCGATTCAGTAAAGCTAGCAACTGGATTTTCACCTTCTCCAGTATCAGGCTTGAGACCAGTTTTGCTTTCAATCCAATCCAAATAGGCCGTTGTACGTGTAAAAGCGGTCGCTCCTTGGCAAGCCCTACCCCAACTTACTGTGCCGATGCTGTAGAATGTACCATTGCCTTGAACCGCAAATGGGCCACCGCTATCGCCATTACAAGCAGAAACGCCACCAGTGCCGCCCCCACAAATAACGCCATTACCAACATTAGCGCCGAGTTGACTGCTACATGACGAGTTGGTAATGATTGGTAAATCTACTTCTCTCAATCTATCTGCTGGCGTGCCATTGTTATATGTTAACCCCCAACCAGATACGGTTGCATAACCGCCAACACCAGCTAGTTGATCTGCAATTGCTTTAGTTGGCAACGCCGCTGGTTTGATTGAACTACTTGCACTGTTAGATAGTCGTAGTACAGCAATGTCATAGCCGCTTTGAATATTTTGTGCACCTTGCCAATATTCGTGGCGGATAATTTGGCTAACGCGATGAGTCGTACCATCATTAGCGCTAATGCTATGTGCCCCTACCCTTACCGTTAAATTACTGGTTGATGCGCTATCTAAACAATGTGCTGCCGTTAATACCCAATCTTTAGATATAAGCGTACCGCCACAGCCTTGTCGACCATTCATTAATAATGCTACTTGGTAAGGGCGTGAATAAGGTGTTGACTCTTTACCACCGACGATTTGCAGTTCTTTATCGCCTTTGTCAGCAACCGCAGAAAATGAGCCAAATAGTGAAAACCCTATTGCCGTAGCAATACAGGTGCTCGTGAGCGTTCCAAACGCTTTACTCGTTGTTTTTACGTTTTTCATATTACTCTCTTATTGTTTTAATTGTTCGTTTTGACATGTTTGTAATAACTACATACACCTCAAAAAGTATCTCAACTTTTATCTGAGATAAACCATGAGAGCAAAAAACAATCAATTTACATTGTGGTCAAACCAGATGTTTTGAACCTTATTAATTTGATAATCTGATGAAATGTATAAAAAATATGCGTAACAATATATTTACAACCAAACAACCAATACTTTTCACAGTCGTAATAATTTTGTCATAATCCTTAGTCGCAGTTCGCGTTCAATTTACCATTTAAATAGATGTTTCAATTGGTGAAATAGCCCTATTAAAGTATGATAATTGCGATTATGCGTTAAATAGTGGATAAAACACGTTAACCAACAACAAAGTAGCGGTTCCTTTTGTTATAAAAGTAACAAACGATTAACCCCATAAAAAACAAGAACCGAAATATAAAAATAAGGTCGAAGGATGATTTTAAATAAGACTCAGTTAGCCAAAGCACTTTCTATAGCGTTAGTAGGCTCCTCATTTGCCCTCGTTGGCTGCCAAGAAAAAACCTCAAGCGAAACACCTGTAGCAGTAGAAAGCGCTGACGCCATTGCAGCTGTAGTGAGAGAAAATAGCGAATCACTAAGCGACGAATATGCTGCTATGCGCGCGACGCAAGTAAGCAATGTAAAATATAACTTAACGGTAGCGATAGATAACAAATCTGAAAGCTTCACTGGTAGCACAGAGTTACTCTTTGATTTGTCAAAAGACAATCAAAGCGACTTAACCGTTGATTTTGAGAAAGGTACTGTTAAATCAGTTACTGTAAATGGTAAACCTGTTAAATTTAGCTATGAAAAATGGTTTATTACCATTCCTGCATCAGAACTTTCACCAGGTGCTACCTCGTTAGTCGTTGAATATGAACGTCCTTATGCAACAGATGGTTCAGGTTTCCATCGTTTTGTTGATCCAGAAAATGGTGAAGTCTACCTATATACTGATTTCGAACCATATAATGCAAACCGCCTATTCCCTCACTTTGATCAGCCTGATTTAAAAGCGACTTACACAATGCAAGTGACAGCACCTAAGCATTGGCAGATCATTACATCGGTTCGTGAAGACAAGGTTGAGGCGCAAGGTGACAATAAAGTTTGGCACTTTCCTGAATCGGCTAAATTCTCATCTTACATTTTCTCGTTACATGCTGGTAACTATGCCGTTTGGGAAGATTCATACGAAGATATTCCATTGCGCCTTTTTGCTCGTCAGAGCCTAGCGCAATACGTAAAGACTGACGAGTGGTTTATTCCGACTAAACAAAGCTTTACCTTCTTTAACAAGTATTTTGATCTCCCATATCCATTTGTAAAATACGACCAAGTGATGGCACCAGACTTCAACAGTGGCGCTATGGAGAACGTTGCCGCCGTAACATTTAATGAGGGCTACATCAGCCGTGGTGAAAAATCCACGCAAGCAAAAATGAGCTTGGCCAATGTTATCGCGCATGAAATGGCACATATGTGGTTTGGTAACTTAGTCACCATGCGTTGGTGGAATGGCTTATGGTTGAATGAAAGTTTTGCCACTTATATGGCTAATTTAGCTGTTGCCGAAGCAAGCGATTTCGAAAACGTTTGGGATGTGTTTTATTCAGGTACTAAACAATGGGCGTATCGTACTGATGACTCAGTGAATACACATGCGATTGAATTACCGGTACCAACAACAGGTGATGCTTGGACAAACTTTGACGGTATCACGTATGGTAAAGGGGCGTCTGTCTTAAAACAGCTACCATTTTACCTAGGTGAAGAAAACTTCCGAGTTGGTGTTAGCAATTACCTGAAAAAATTCTCATACAAAAACACAGAGTTAGACGATTTCATCGGTGAATTGGGTAAAGCTGCCAATAAAGACCTAAGCCAATGGACACAAGATTGGTTATACAAAGCGGGTGTAAATACGATTAAAGCGAGCTACCAATGTGCAGACGGCAAAATCAGCGAGTTTACTATCACGCAATCCTCGCCAGAAGGTTACCCAACATTAAGAGAACAACGTGTACAGGTTGGTCTTTATAACCTATCCGGCGATGCACTAGCGTTAACCAGCAAAACCCCTGTTACCTATAAAGGCGAGACCACATCGGTTGATGCAATTATTGGTAAACAATGTCCAGATCTAGTTTTCCCTAACCAAGATGACTGGGGCTATGTAAAAGTAGATTTAGACGAAGCGTCGCTTGAAACGGTTAAACAGCATGTCAATGCAATTGAAAACACAACAGTAAGACTTATGATTTGGCAAAGTCTACTTGATAGTGTGAATGACGCAAAACTACCTGCGGATCAATTTGCGAATTTTGCTATCGCTAATATCGAAGGCGAAACTGATTACAATGTGACTAACAAAATTTCAGCTAGTTTAACCACAGCAGTCAGTTACTTAAATGCTGCAACACGTTTGAAGCAAAAAGACTTCTCAGCGATTCGTGCTGAAGTAGAAGATCTATACCTACGCCTATTAGAAAAAGCCAAAGCAGGGTCTGACTTCCAAAAACTTTGGTATCGTCGTTATGTTGCACTTGCTAAGTCACCAAAACATTTGGCGAACATTGCAAAAATCTTGCAAGGTGAAATGGCATTTGATGGCATGACTATAGATCAAGATAAGCGCTGGCGATTGATTACTAAGTTGAATCGTTATGAATTCGCTAACTACGACGCCCTACTTAAGGCTGAGCAAGAAAAGGATACGTCTGATACTGGTGTGAAAAGTGCCATTTATGCAGAAGTCGTTCGTCCTGACCCTGCGGTAAAAGATAAATGGTTTAACACGGTAATCAACAACCCAGACAATCTAAAGTTATCAACACTTCGTTGGATAATGTACGGTTTGTTCCCTTCTGAGCAACGTCACTTGGAAGCGCCATATAAAGCTCGTATTCTTGAAAACATCGAGAAGCTAAATAGTGGCAGTGACCTTAGTCTGTTAGGATCTTTCGTCAATAATATGTTGCCAACCAATTGTACCGCTGATAGCGAACAAGAATTGGCACAGCTTGTTACGAAATACTCAGAAATGAAACCACAAGTGTTAAAAAGCGTAAAAGGTAGTCATGAGCAAGTTGGTCGTTGTGTTAAGGCACTAGCGCTGCTATAAAAACCCGCACCACTTGATAACAAAAAAGAGGCCAGTTGGCCTCTTTTTTCATACCATTTAATTATTCAAAGTATTATACCAATCCGTATAAGAAATTGCTCTCTTAGCGAGAATTTAAAGGTTTAGAGGCAAGGCTTTGATTGCAAAGAATGGTTGTTCCCTTGTTAAAATCAATAACGCAGCATATAAGCCTTTAAAACTCGCCCTTTGGGAATGCATGGGCAACATGATAACTGCACAAAATAAGCTTAATGTAGAACAACTATATCTACACTTATTTCGT
>NZ_JBQRUN010000030.1:0-22316 GCF_053485835.1 Thalassotalea fusca | reverse complement strand
ATATATTGTGGGTTACTATAATCAATTGCGACCGCATCAATACAACGGAGGCTTAACTCCAAACGAATCTGAAAAAAGATACTGGGAAAACTATAAAACCGTGGCCAATTTTACTTGACCACTACAGATTGAACATGAGTTACGCGATGCGTATTTTGCATTTTTTTATAGTTTTTAAGTTTTGTCTTTTGAGCATCAGTAGGCTGCATTGTCATCCAGCAATTTAACCAATAGAAAATTAATGCCTGACTCAATAGAGTTGGCTTAACCTCTTTCTTGCCCTCAATAAAAAGTAAAAGTTCATAAATAAATTCACGTGAAATTAATTTCGATTTTTTGGCGTATGGTGGACCATTTAGGTAAATTGGCACCTTGTTATTTTTATAGACGTATTCATGCAACTCATCTACACGATCACTTTTGATTAACTCCTGAGTTAACAATGACTTTAGTAACAAACAGCAATAGTTATTACCACAAAAAGCTATAGTTAAAATCTCTTTAGCCAAATTTTGAGTTTGAGACTGTCCAGTTTTATAGCTATTCATGCTCTTTTGCCATGAGTGAGTTGTGAATTTAGAGTTTTTAAGCAGCTCGATTAAACTAGAGATAGCCTCATCTAAATAGAGGTATAAAAGTGATATAGAGTAAGAAAAACTGTGCATCAATAATTTTGCTGATGCCACTTGCAAATACACATTTTCCATCTGATTTTTTTCAAACTCACTCCGTAGCCATCTAATCTCTTGAAACCAGAGTGTTAGAGGCTGTTGTGTTGGCTTATAAGGTATGAGTTTGGTTTTTGTTAAAATAGAAGAAAGTACAGCTTCTTCTTGCCGTGTTAAGCCTTTAGCTACTTTAATAGCATTTAACAGGTATTGTTTAAGTAAATGGGCGTATGAGTTTGTAAGGCCCCTTTCAATCAACTCACTTTCATAATTTTTTATAATTTGATATTGGTCATTCACATCAAAATTATAATGATTGATGTATTCAAGAAAGCGCTTAAACGATTGTTTCGTATTAGCGCTTTGTAATGATGCGCCATAATCTTCAGGGTTAAGCTCTATATCAATACTGTAATTAACCAAAGTACTAAATAACAACTTTCCGGTTTCATTTTTAGTTCTGCACTTTATAACTATGGTGCCACCGGTTTTTCCACATGCTATATTGAATGTTTGAAAACGGTCATTCATTTTCGCTGGTAATTGCGTTTTAGATTTAGGCTTTAAGTTAAAAGCTTTTTGAATTTCAGATATTTGGCTATTTTCACTCGTGCTTGACTCTGCTTTTTTAGGGCTCATATTATTTAGCCTCCATGCGAAGCATATCGTCAACAAAGCGGATATACAGTGAGGTGACTCTTTTCATGTTTTCAGGTGTTGTGCTATGCCCAAGCAAACCTGCAACTTCTATGATTACAGCATCACCAGAATTCACCGAGTGGTGATCTCTTCCTTTTAATTTTTTATAAAACGTATCGGTAGCAAATGTATGTCTACAATGATGAAACACAGCTTTATTTTGATCTGATATATAAAGGAATGAATATTTAGGATTAAGCTTAATTAAACGGTTGCGAACTCTTGAAAACACTCCATTGGCAAAGCTCTCTTGAATTGCACTACCATTAGTTGCATTGTCGTTTGTTACAAGTAAGGTTTCGGCACTTTTAGAATCGTTTCTTTCACTATCATAATAAGATTTACACTTTTTAAGCAATTTACGGTCAATATATATGTAACGAGATTTCCCCCCTTTTGATTTTGTTATGTAGTATTTAAAAGACGTTTTATCTGTTGACTCCAACTCGTCAAATAATGTTAGAAATCCAGGATAAACATTGCCCCCATATGAGTAGTCATTAAGAAGAAGCTTGGGCAACTCCATTCTTCTTAACCCGGTTAACCAGCCAAATAACAAAGTTAGCTTTTCTTGTTTGTTTTTACATTGACGAAGTAAAGCGCTTCTCGTTGATCGAGATAAGTATTTATATGCCTTATTTCTTTTGGTATTTTCGTTAATCGCCTTTTTCTTATTTTTACCGACTCGAATGTGCTTTATTTCACATATACCCAATTTGGCAAGAAAAGTGTAATACGCATTAAGAGCTTGGACTGAATTATCGACACTTGATTCACCTTCGTTTAGCTCATCAATTAAGTAGCTATTCACATACTGGTTTAGCTCTTTCTCTCCGATTTGAGTGTGGTAATGAATATTTGTATTAAGTTTATTTTTACTAATAGATTTATTTATATAATTTAGAAAATAAATTATTTTACTTATAAACACATTTATTCTTTCATCCGTAATGTCGTGCTCTTCCAAAACAGTTTCAAATTCTTTATTTACTGTTTCTACAATCTTACGTTTATAAATAACATTATTAGAAAATAACCACTGGCTGAATATTGTTGGGTAATAAATTGGATTGCTTCCACCTTCAATAATTAGATAGGTTTCATCTATTTGGGTTGAACCTATTTCAAAGTTTTTTAACTTACTCTTAAATATCATTTTTACCTCTGGATAAAATACTACTGAGAAAAGAAAAGTAGTGAAAACTTTTGAAATTGCCAACGTAAAAATAAATAAAATTATCAATTATTTCTTATGGTTATGGAATTAGTATACAAAGAATGGAACTAAGGGTATCTGTATTATGGTATTTATTTAGAGGCTAAGTGAATCTATGAAAACTGTCTAAATAGCTAGGTCTAGAGAAAGATATATTCCACTTTGGATTAAGTTTACGTTTAATGTCAGGTAATGCTATCAACACTATTGCTGAAGAACTTGCAAGCGAGTTGACCCAACCAACTGACGAGACAGATTTTAAACTAGCGCTCGAAACATTGGCATCTGCTGCAGTGACAAGCAAAGCGTTTGACGCGCGTGCTCTTGCCAACTGTATGAAGCTAATGGATATGGATTTAGATGAACTTTTCCGACAGTATGTTGGCAAGAATACCCTTAATTTCTTTAGACAAGACCATGGTTATAAAGACGGCACATACATTAAAGTGTGGCATGGTGAAGAAGACAACGAAGTATTAGCAAAAGTAGTTAAAGTATTAGATGCCAATGCCGATGACTTCCAATCTCAAGTATATCAGGCACTTGAGAACAACTACCCTAAATAATTATTGCAGAAGGCGTTAGCCTTCTAGCGATAAAATATCCGCCACTTGAGGCTGCAACTTGGTTAACCCAGCTTGTAGCCCGAGTGTCATGGCATCTACCGCTGATGTTTCTTCAAGCCAAAACGCCGCCAAAGCAATTAAGGCACCAACCCGATTGCCGCTTGCGCAATGCACTAAGCAAGGCTGCTTCTGTGCTAGAATGTTCAACAAAGCTTTTGCCGCATCCTGAGTAAAACTTTCGATTTCAGTTACCGGAATAACATAGTAGTTCATGCCTAATTGGTGAACTAATCTGGCTTCGTCATAATCAATCTTTTCTGATGTTGGTCTCAGGTTTACGATGTTTACTGCACCTGCAGCTGCCAATCGTTTTAAATCATCTTGTGTAGGCTGTCCACCAACAATCAAATCCGGGCTTGGAATCAGTGCATTGATCATATCTAGTTGATTGATTAGCGCTTGATTTATCATCTTAGTTCACCTGTTGCTTGGCTATCAGCGACTTGCGCTTTAGCATATGGGATAATTGAAAGCCGACAAACATGCAAAAAACGAACAGCAATGTTTCTTGTTGAAAGAACACTAATCCTGAAATGGCAGGACCAGGACAATAGCCAGACATTCCCCATCCAATACCGAACATAGCGGCACCACTAATCAGACGAATGTCGACCTGCTTATTTAATGGTAAGTGGAATTCATCATCAAATATGGGCTTTTGTCGATTTATTACCAGTCGATAACCAATCGTAGTCACTAACAATGCACCGACCATGACGAACATCAAGGCGGGGTTCCATTCACCAGCTACATCAAGAAAACCCAAAACAATTGTCGGGTTGACCATACCTGACATCGACAATCCTAAGCCAAACAACACTCCAGACATGAGTACAAGCATTAACTTCATGGCTAACCCCCAAGAACGTGGCGAGCGATGAAGACCGTCACCGCAGCAAAAAACATGAAAATGAGCGTTGCAATAACAGAACGTATAGAAAATCGCCCGATACCACATACGCCATGCCCACTCGTACAACCACTCCCCCAATGCGTGCCAAAGCCCACCAAAAGGCCGGCAACAACAATGACCCAAGCGGGAGGTGCTTGCCTAAATGGCAATGCGAGTTCCCAAGTTTGGCTATATATCAATGCTCCAATTAGTAAACCGAGCAAGAACAACCAACGCCATAAGCGACCACTGCCATCAGTACTATTCATTGCTGCCGTCGCTATGCCGCTAATTCCAGCAATTCGACCTATACTTATCATCAACAATAAGGCTGACAATCCGATCAAAATACCGCCGAATAGCGGCGCAGAATAATTCATCAACAACTCAAGCATTTTACTTATTCCTCACCTGGCAGCGTCGTCGGCAGTTTAAGAAAGCGTGTTCCACTCCCCTCTTTTTCGGGTAACTTTCCTGCAGCAATATTCACCTGTACGGCGGGGTAAATTAATTTGGGAACCGCTAATTGCCTATCTCGTTGCTCACGAAAATTGACAAAATCACTCTCGTTATTTCCATCATTTACATGAATGTTATGTAACCTTTGTTCTGCAATACTCACTTGACACACTGGGGCACGCCCATCTTCCGGATAGTCATGACACAAGAAAATACGCGTATCTTGTGGTAAAGAGAGAATTTTTTGAATCGACCGATATAGCACCGCAGCATCCCCACCGGGGAAGTCACAACGCGCTGTGCCAAGTTTAGGATGAAACAATGTGTCGCCAATAAACGCAGCGTCTCCAATGAGGTAAGTTACGCTATCATTAGTATGACCAGGTGTAGCCATTACACGTACGGGTATTTGGCCGAGCATGAAACTATCACCATCGCTAAAACAATGATCAAACTGTGAACCATCAACTGCAAATGATGTTCCTAAATTAAAAACAGTGCGAAAAGTTTGCTGTACCTGTGTAATCCCTTTACCAATTGCGATTTTTGCGCCTGTTTTATCTCGAAGATATTGTGCCGCGGTTAAATGATCCGCATGAGCATGAGTTTCCAATATCCACTGAACGTCTAGATCATTCGCGGCAATATAATCCAATAACGCGTTAGCTGACGTATATTCACAAGCCCCCGAAGGAAGATCAAAATCTAGCACAGGATCAATGATCACGGCCTGATTGCTGTGCATGTCTTTGACAACATAACTAAAAGTGCCTGTTGCTTCGTCATAAAAATTCTTAACACAGGGATTCATTAAACCATTTCCTCAAACTACATCACGGAAATAATAGCACTGGCCTTTTAAATAAGTCAAAACTAAATTAGCCGTTGCTAATATTACAATTATAGCTAGAATAAGGAGGCTTTGAAGATTTCGCTAATTGAGATAGTATGCTCGAAACAAGCTAAGATGGGTCTGCTGTGAATATTGAAACCTCGCTACTTGATGGCGCAAAACAAACCGCTAATTTATTAAAAGTGATGGCAAATGAAAATCGCTTAATGATTTTATGTACTTTAATTGATCAAGAGCTTTCGGTTTCTGAACTTAATGAGCACATCCCCTTAAGCCAATCAGCGCTATCACAGCATTTAGCCGTTTTAAGGCGAGAAGAAGTAGTCGAGACGAGAAGAGCATCACAAACGATTTACTATCACGTGAAGAAACCAGAAGTGATACGCCTTATTTCGGTACTACACGAGCTTTTTTGTCCCCAATAAGCGTTTACTAACCACGAGAATATAACTATTGTCCACACTTGGTGTTTTAGGAGCCTTATTCATTGGCTTAAGTTTAGGGTTGTTGGGCTCAGGTGGCTCTATTCTTACTGTGCCAGTACTGCTTTATCTATTTGATCAACCAGAACGTTTAGCAATCGCCAGTTCAATGGCTATTGTAGGTGCGATAGCCTTTGCCGGAGCATTACCCAACATTCCCAAACGCCAAGTTAACTGGCGTTGCGTCATCTTATTTGGCATTCCGGGTAGCATCGGCACTTATTTCGGCGCGTTTGCGTCACAATTTGTTTTACCGAGTGTACAACTCATTACATTCGCCCTTGTAATGCTACTAGCGTCATATTTTATGCTGAGAACAAAGGTAATCGATGTTTCTGAGCCCTCTGCAGAGCGTTCACACCTAAAAATAACCCTCGATGGATTGCTTGTCGGAATTTTGACAGGGTTTGTCGGTGTAGGCGGTGGCTTTCTCATTGTGCCAGCTTTAGTATTATTGGCCAGACTCCCTATGCATCAAGCCGTTGGCACCAGCTTGATGATTATCGCATTCAAGTCAATTACTGGCTTCGTCAAATACTTAGATGTTTTAGCACAAGAGCAGTTATCGCTCGATTGGCATACGATAATATTGGTATCTGTTGTGGGTATATTAGGAAGCTTTTCAGGTAATTGGCTGGGAAGCAAGATACCACAAAACCACTTGAAAAAAGGCTTTGCGTTATTTCTGATCCCAATGGCAGTTTTTATCATTAGCCAAAATATTTAGGGCCAATTAAATAACCACAATTTATACCGATTAAAATACATTGGCATAAGGTAAACGATCCCTTCAGATCCACTTGATCTTTAATACATGATATTTGGCATAAATACTGCAACAACTCTCGTGTATTGGCGATTTGTCAAGATTTTGAATAGTTGAGGATGTTTATGGAACTTATACTTTTTGCGATGATTAGCTTAATTGTTATTGTGGCGCTATTAGCAAGCCGTTTGAATGATAATAGCTTTCCGTTTCCTTTCGACAAAAAGCAGACCGTATTCACGCCTGCTGAAAAGAATTTCCAAACTTTAGTTGAAAGAGCGCTTGGCCAAGATTACCGTGTGCTAAATCGTGTTAAATTGTCGGATATCGTGACAATTCGTAATGGTGTTTCAAATCGCGCCAGTCAAACTGCTAGGGCGAATGCTGACAACAAGTATCTAGATTTCGTTATTTGCGATCGTGAAACTATGAAGCTAATTGGCACGCTTGACCTAGTGGATACTAACGGCAAAGGTTACAAAGTCAAAAAAGACTGGTTTGTGAGCGGTGCGTTAGAAGCCGCATCAATTCCACACATTCGCATTAAGGTCAAACCTAACTATAGCGTGGATGAAATCCGAGCCTGCATATTCAGTCGCCTATTGGGCACAACAGCAAATCAACCAAAGGTTAAAGGCAGAGTCATTCCTGCACCTTTAGTAAAAGCAAGGCCAAAAACAACGGGTGTATTGTCAAAAGCTGCTGCTCGCTTGCAAGCAGAGCAAGAACAACTGGCTGCGCCGAGTGCATCGCAATTACAGCATTCTCTCAATAATAAACATACTCCCGCAGCACTACCGCATTAGTAATGGGAAATACGATACACAAGCCATACAATAATGCGCAGGTATTCATTCCGTTGAACTGAATATCTGCGTTTTTTATTTGCAAACAACTAACCCATAAAATTAAACAACTGCATTACGATTTGTAACAACATTGTCTTGTGTCTTTCATATAATCAATACCAATTGAATTAAATATTTGATGGAGAGTGACTACAACGGCATCCATTTGCTTTGTTCCCACGATCCTGACATAGCTCTGAACTGGTCCAATATTTATTTCACTTGGTATATAACAGATGCAAGGAGAACTATGATGAGAGCAATTTTTGTCGCATTAGTAACATTGACTATGATTGGCTGTGCGAGTCAAACACAAGTCCCCCAAGAAACCTCCGGTTTTTTGTCAGGCTACCATAACTTTCGTCCAAACCCTCAGCAAGAGAACTCATGGATTCGTACAAGTGAAGGTTTCGCGCGAGAAACATTGACCAGCTATAACAAAATCGCTTTAGCACCTATTGAGATATGGTTAAGCGATCAGTCGAAATTTGATATTCAAGACAAAGAAAAACAGCAACAACTAACACAGTATTTTGAGCAACAAATCCGTACAAAAGTTGATAGTAAATATGAGTTTGTACCGCATGGCACACCAGATTCATTGTCAGTCCAATTGGCGTTGACCAATATAGAGGTGCTAGATCCTGAAATCATGGTGCGTGATTTTTTGCCTATAGCTATGGCACGTAACGCCGTACAAAGCACTTATCGACTAGCGGCAGCGAAAAAAGCGGTAATAGGTGCAGCGAGTTTAGAAGCCAAATTTGTCGACACTAATACGAACAATGAGTTGATAGCTGTAGTAGTTAATAGTGAATCCGATGAAATGAATGTGGCAGACGAACCTGAGAACATTGACAGTATAAAGACAATCGTTGAAATATGGGTTGATCGTTTGGCTGCAGCTTTACAACCCAAAGACAAGTAGTTACTGATAGAGAAGCTAAGGAAACCCCTTAGCTTCTCTACAGCACTGTTTCATTCAATTAGAAATGATAGGTCGCACCGATAGAGATCACGTCAGTGTCTTCACCATCGCTATCCATTTTTTCAAATTCTGCTCTTAGCATGAAGTTGTCAATTTTATAGCCAATTCCTACGCCATAAAATACATCAGTACCGTCATCACTTTCTGAACCGCTTTGACTGATTGTGAATGATTGATCATTGTGAGTTTCAACACCACTATAGGTCGTTGTAACTTTACCGTCCCAGCTAAATGCCCCAATTTTCGCGTACAAATGTGTCGCATCATTTAGCGGTAACTTGCCCACTAAATTAACTAAAAAGCCATTTAATTCACCCGTTACTTTTACATCAACATCATATGACCAGTTAGGTTCTGCATATTGTTCATTCATACCAAATGACAATTCACCTAAATCAGCGTAACCGCCTTCAATAGCGAAATGTTCGCTAATTTGATAACCAGCAATAACTTTAAATGCTGTACCACTGTCATCAAGATCTACGCTAGCTGGCAAACCTAAATCAGTTTTTGACACGTCAAATTTTGATTGGCCAACAAAGCCGCCCAAATACCACTCTTGTGTGTTATTTAGTTCATTTGCCTGTGCGACAGTTGCTGTAGATGCTAATAAGAGTGCAACAATGCTTCTTTTCACTTTAAGTTCCTTTTGAAGATTTCGAATTAATTTCGTAAATCAATTGTAAATGAAGGCGCGAATTCTAGTTGCATGCCGTTTGCGTAGCTACCGAGAATCTGTATCAAGATGTAAATTCCGTATATTTTTTGTCTAGTTAGCTTAAAGCACTGGCAACAAAGCAATGTCAAGGCGTATAATTCCTACATTATTACCTAAGAGTGTTTCGAGAAATGAAAGCCGGAATTATAGGCGCGATGGAGCCTGAAGTAGCCATATTGAAAAAACAACTAACAAATTGCCAAGAAGCAAATCATGCTGGCTTCACATTTTACAGCGGTCAATTGAATGGGCATGAGGTAGTAATTGTGCAATCTGGTATCGGTAAAGTTGCCGCTGCGTTAGCTACAGCGTTGTTAATTGAACACTTTTCACCAGACTACGTAGTAAACACTGGTTCAGCTGGAGGATTTGATCAATCATTGAAAGTTGGCGATATCGTGGTCAGTTCTGAAGTACGTTATCATGATGTTGACGTAACAGCATTTGGTTATGAAATAGGTCAACTTCCAGGTAATCCGCCTGCCTACATCCCACATGCTCAGCTAGTCGATGCTGCGAAGCAAGGTATTGAAAAGTTAGATGATATTCATACGCTAGTTGGATTAATTACAACGGGTGATACCTTCATGACTGCAGATGATGATATTGCAAAAGCACGCAGAAATTTTCCCACGATGGCTGCGGTAGAAATGGAAGGTGCAGCCATTGCTCATACCTGTCATCAATTTAATGTGCCATTCGTTATTATTCGCTCAATGTCAGACATTGCAGGTAAAGAGTCACCGACCTCTTTTGAAGCATACTTGGAAACCGCATCTGTAAACTCATCAGCACTTGTTGGCCATATGCTTGATGCACTAGATGGGCAAACATTAGCGTAAGTTTGCATATTGATGGAGCACTTACCGTCACTGTCGAGCTACCAGCCAGTTATTGTGCTGGTAGTCGCTATTATTGCTAAATATTGCTATCAAATAACGGTGCCCTCAAGATCTAGCTTTTTTACTTTTTATTGCCACCAGTTAGCAAACAAAGTAAACCCGCCTAGTAACAGCCACCAACAACAAAAGATAGCTGGTTTTATGGCATTGATTATCACCTTAGTACCGATAATCTTGATATTATGGCTGTTTGAATCTTTTGTCGACGTCGAATTTATTTGGCATTTCATCTTAATGTTCGTTGCTATTGGCAATGTACGGCTTAGCCACTACACGAGGCTCGTTGCCAAACAAGTAACACAGAATGCTAATTATCAAGCGAAAGAGACCTTAGCACCGTTCGTACTGCGTCAAACCTCTCAGCTATCTTCGTTAGGGCTAACAAAAGCGACACTGGAAATGACCATTCTTACAAGGCTTCAACAGGTTTACAGCGTAGTATTTTGGTATTTGGTTGCAGGCCCATTAGTTGCACTTGGATATCGTTTAATCTTAGAAATGCACTATAGTTGGAACCGCAAGCATTCCTCCTATACACAATTTGGTTTGTGGGCAGAAACACTTGTAAATTTGCTGGTTTGGCTTCCTGCCAGAATTTCGTATTTACTCTACTTTGTTACCCACCTATCGACACATAGCCTACTGTATTGGCAACTTACACGTCGCGATTTTTTCTCCCTTGGCAACAACGTAAATTTGTCACTGTTCGCACTGTTACACAATGTTAAACTTGGTGGTGTCGCGATGTATGAACAAACTAAATTGCGACGACGCGCTTTCAATGAGCAGGGGCAACAACCAACGCCCCAAGACTTGATAAAAATTGATCACCAACTAAACTGGCATAGCAGTTTGCTGGCAATAATGGCATTAACAATGGTTATAGTGACAGGATTGGTTACATAGCCTGAAAACAGATTTTCTGTGCAATCAATACGCTCAACAGTAACAGTCCAAAAAGGAATCTAAATGATTAAGTTATTCACATTCGCATTATTATTGTTCACTTTCATTACGATGGCACAAAATAGTCCAGTGATTACGCAGGAACAACTACAAAATTTGCAAAGTGCGCCGGCCAGCATGCCATTTGTATTGCTTGATGTAAGAACCGATGATGAATTCCAACAAGGTCATATAAGCGGGGCATTGAATATATCGCATGATACGCTGTCGCAGCACCTCGCTTTACTGCCACAAGATAAAGCGCAACCAATTATCGTCTACTGTCGCTCGGGTCGTCGCGCAGCTATTGCAGAAGAGTTGTTACGCGAAAATGGCTTCACTAACGTTCGTCATTTGCAAGGTGATATGAAGCTTTGGCAAGCGAATAACCTGCCTATAGAACAATAGCACGATATGAATGAATTGATTTATTGGCTCGATCTCTTTGGCATAGTAGTGTTTGCTTTGTCAGGCGCACTCATGGCTGGAAGGTATCAACTTGATCCATTTGGTGTAGTGGTGCTAAGTGCAGTTACGGCGATAGGCGGCGGCACCATTCGTGATGTAATATTGGGAACGACAGTTTTTTGGGTCGCTGATCCAATATATCTCTATGTAATTTTTGCCACCGCGATCCTAACCATAATTACGATTCGTCAACCTAAACGCATTCCTAAACGATTTTTGCTTGTTGCTGATGCATTTGGCCTAGCGTTATTTGCTGTGCTTGGCACAGAAAAGGCCCTAAATTTAGGTGTTCCCATTTCAGTAGCCATTGTTATGGGTACCATTACTGGTGTTGCTGGCGGCATGATTCGAGATGTACTGTGTAATGTGATCCCAATGATTTTAAGACAAGAGATTTACGCCACAGCGGCAACATTAGGCGGCGGCTTATATGCATTGTTCTATTATTTAGATTGGCAAGCGAATATTGCAATGATTGTTGCAATAGCAAGTGCATTACTGTTGCGACTAGCGGCTATTTATTGGCAAGTTTCTTTGCCTGCATTCCAGCTCATAGAGCCAAATGACAAGCAAGGCAGTTAAAAGGCCTTGCTTGTACACGAGTAGATGTGTCTAAATTAGAATTGATAACTTACACCCACATTTAAGCTATGCAATTCCGCATCGCCCATATGATTGTATTGCACACCGGCATTGAGTCCTAAGCCAAAATCCCAACGATAGTTCCAACCAGCTTCTATAATCAGACCAGCCCCATTCTCGTCAGCAATTTTACGTCGGTTAAGTGCCAATTCATAATCATAGTATTGACCGCCGACTTTAGCGTACAAACTATTTCGTTGGCTAATTGGCAAACTCGCTTTTACGGCAAAAACTAAGGCACTAAATTCGAAGTCGTCTGCAAGTAAATCAAATTGATCGTTGTCATCATTAAAGCAATTCCAATCGTCATTAACATCTTTGAAGCAGTCCCAATCTTCAACTTCTTCCCCTGCTAATAACCCAACTTCTAAGGCAAAGTTCGGCATAAATTGGTAATTGTAGTATAAGTATGACTGAACAACGCCGTCACCATCAGTATCATCGCCTTTATAGTCAAGTCCGGCACCACCAACTTGTACACCAAAAGTGTGTGATTTGGCATCTGTTTGATTATAGGTTTCATATGCTGACGCATTTGATATCGCTAGGCACAAAATCATGCCAGCAGAAAGCTGAGTAAATAGTTTCATTTTAGTTCTTCCCTTGATTTCAAATAAAACTATTATGATGAGGAACTAAGCAAAGCGCTGTGCTACAAGTGTTTACAAGATGTAATTATCTGTAAGATAAAAGTAAGAAAATGATAGGTCAGTGAGAAGAAATAACGATTAAGGAAAGTTAAGCTTCAATGCCCCAACCGTCATTATATCCATTAAACTTGTCAGCTATTTGCTCAAGTTGCGCCTCTTGCGCCACAATGGCATCGTAGTCAGGTATCATGTTAATCGTGCAGTCAACGTCCCAAACGTTTGGAACCTCGTCTGGTTGCAAGACAACTTTCATATCCGGCGCTTTTTCTTTAAGGTAGTCAACCATCATTTGTGCCTGCTCCTTTTTTTCAAACAATTGAAAAAATACCACTGAATGTAGTTGAGTTAAGTCAATACCAGTAGCGTGCATTTCGGCTAGCACTTGACCAGTTTCATCGTTAGGAAAAGACATGGCAACAATAAGTAAAATTGAACATGGACGCATTATAAACACCATGATGTAAATTTGATACTAGCTTTTCGTCAAAGTACATACATTATCAATACATTGAGCTAATTGGGCACTCATAGGTACTGCACAGTCACCGATGTCACTCTTTTCCCCCTGATAACGCTTTAACAAGGCAGCACCAACAGTGTTAATTGCTACGGTGCAAATTCCCCGACTAAAAGGCACTTGCTGTACCTTGCATTGCGAGTGTGTCACGCAGGTTAGATTATTAAGCAAGATGTCTTGTTGCGCGGTAGAAGCTGGCGTGTTGTCAACAAATATTAAAACCGCTTCTGGAGCAGCTTGATCATCACTGGTACTGTCAATTGGTTCAGCCTGTTGACTAGTTTGAGCGACTTGATTAGTAATGTACTCCTGATGAGCGTCTTCATTGGTTTTTAATAAGTATCCTAACCCAAGTACGATGACGAAAAAACCAGCGAGCACGCCGCAAGTGATAATGAACCATTTACCCATACCAATTCCTAAGCCGATTCGGTTATCTTCTACCATAACGTAAGCGATTAAAAAATACGAATACCAAAACAGCTCGAACATATGGTTATACATATACGAAGGACTGCTACAAAACAAAAAAAAGCCGACAAATGTCGGCTTTTTGAATATATCAAAGGTAACGCGTAGTAATTAGCTAACCGTTACTCGGGCAAATTTACGTTTACCTACTTGGAATACCGCGGTAGTGCCTTTGGTCACAAGTAGTTTGTTGTCTGCTACTTTCTCACCGTCAATTTTTGCAGCCCCTTGCTTGATCATGCGCATCGCCTCAGACGTGCTGCTCACCAAACCAGCATCTTTAAGCAAGTTTGCAATCGCAATTCCGTCTTCGGTCTCAAATGTAAATTCAGGCATTTCATCAGGCATAGCGCCTTTTTGGAAACGATTGATAAACTCCTGATGTGCAGCATCTGCCGCAGATTGATCATGAAAACGCGCAATCAGTTCTTTAGCAAGTTCAATTTTGATATCACGAGGATTCGCTCCTTCAGCAACTTGCGCTTTATAGGCATCAATTTGATCAATTGGCTTGAAGCTAAGTAGCTGATAATAACGCCACATCAAATCATCAGAAATTGACATTACCTTACCGAACATGTCTGAAGGTGTGTCGGTAATCCCAATATAATTACCTAACGATTTTGACATTTTCTGAACGCCATCCAACCCTTCTAACAATGGCATCATTAATACCGTCTGTGGGCGCTGACCTTCCGATTTTTGTAGCTCACGCCCCATTAATAGGTTGAACTTTTGATCTGTACCACCTAATTCAACATCTGCTTCAAGTGCAACAGAGTCCCAGCCCTGAACAAGAGGATACATAAATTCATGTATAGCAATTGCCTGACCGTTAGCGTAGCGCTTTTTAAAATCATCACGCTCCATCATTCTCGCTACCGTCTGGCGAGAAGCTAGCTTTAACATGCCTGCTGAGCCTAGTGGTTCCATCCAAGTAGAGTTGAACGCTACCGTTGTTTTTTCCGGATCGAGAATCTTAAATACTTGCTCTTTATACGTTTCGGCATTAGCCAATACGTCGTCTTTTGACAATGGCTTACGCGTTACATTCTTACCCGTAGGATCACCAATCATGCCAGTGAAGTCACCAATCAAAAAGATAACTTCGTGACCTAGTTGTTGAAACTGTCTAAGTTTGTTAATTAACACTGTATGTCCAAGATGCAGATCCGGCGCCGTCGGATCAAACCCCGCTTTAATTTTTAAAGGCTTTCCTTCCTTTAATTTTTCTAACAATTCTTCTTCTAGCAAGATTTCTTCGGCACCGCGTTTGATTTCGGCAAACGCTTGGCTGACATCGGTCATTAACTTGGCTCCAGTACATTTGTAAAAAACTTTCGACGAATTCTACTGCAATTTGACCTTAGCTGGAAAGCAGAACATTGTTTATGCACATATTAATTTGTTATAGTAAACGACAATCGTCGTAGTTTTTTGCAAGTACTGGGTAGTAACCAATTGAAAGATATAAAAAATTTATTTAAACAGCTGCCCCAGAAGCACCGTGTCGTGATCAGTGTTACAGGCTTAATCCTGTTAGTTTTGTTAATAATTCCTTCAGACAAAGCAACGGCTAGCCGTCAATCAGACTCAGCGCTTGAAATAGGCAAGCGTTATCAACTATCTGTGCCAAGCAACGAAAAACATGCTAACAAAGCCGATTTAGCGGCTGTTGCAGCGCCACAAGCGAACACAAATTCGAACCTTGAAGCATCTGCTAACATTGAAGTAAATGAGCAACCGATTGAACAATTAACGTGGCGTGATACCAAAGTAAAGCGTGGCGACTCTCTCGCTAAGATCCTCAACCGATTAGGCTACAGTGCTAGAACGACCTATGAAGTGTCTCAGGCAGAAGGTGAATTTACTAAGTTGCTTAAAAAGCTAGACGTCGGCGATATCCTTTCTTTTGGCAAGAATCAGGCAGGTAAGCTAGCTGCGATAAAATACCCATTGTCCGCGACTGAAATCCTCCATGTACATTTGGAAGATGATAAATATGTGTCAACCAAAGAAACTAAACCTATTGAAACGCGAGAAACCACGGCACAAGGAGTTATTCGCAGTAGCTTTTGGAACGCTGGCATAGAAGCAGGTCTTAATGAGGCGCAGATCATTAATCTTGCTGGCATATTTGGCTGGGATATCGATTTTGCGCTAGATATCCGTTCAGGCGACAGTTTTCATGTGGTGTTTGAAGAACAATATATTGATGGCGAATATATTGGACCCGGTAAAATTCTGGCGGCCGAATTTATCAATCAAGACGAGCCATTCCAAGCAATACGCTTTACCGATGGCGAGTATTACTCACCAAGTGGCAATAGCATGCGAAAAGCCTTTTTGCGTGCCCCAGTGAACTTTAAATATATCAGTTCCAATTTTAAACCTCGCCGTTTTCACCCTATCCAAAAGCGTTGGAAAGCACACAACGGTACCGACTATCGAGCTAACACTGGCACCCCGGTTGTAGCTGCCGGTAATGGTAAGGTAACGCATTCTACCTACAACAAGTACAACGGCCATTATGTATTTATTCAGCACGGTAACGGCATAGTGACGAAATACCTTCACTTTTCAAAACGTGCAGTTAAGAAAGGTCAGCGTGTAAAACAAGGGGATGTAATTGGTTACGTAGGTTCGACGGGGATGTCAGAAGCGCCACACTTACATTATGAATTTCTGGTGAACGGAGTGCATCGCAACCCACGCACGGTGAAATTACCTGATGCCCAGCCTATCGCGAAAAAATATAAAGATGCGTTTAGTAAGCTTGCTCAACTACGCCTCAATGAATTAGAGGGTTCGAAGCGAGCACTTTTAGCAAAGCAGTCCACGAATAGTCAGGAAGCCCCTTAAACCATGCTAGATATTGGCGAGGACGCTAAGCTTTATTTGGGCATTATGTCTGGTACAAGCGCAGACGGCATAGATCTGGCCTTAGTCGATATACAGGGCTCGACGCCTCAATTGATTACATTTGATTTTGTGGCGTTCGATCACTCGTTACGAGAACAAATAGTTTCACTATACTCACCTGCTAATAACGAAATTGATCGCGCACAGAGCTTAGGCATTAGTCTAGCGAAAGCATACGCAGATGCAGTTAAACAATTTTTATCTAAAACTGGCTTACCTGCCGATAAGGTTTGTGCAATCGGCAATCATGGACAAACAATTCGTCACCGTCCTAGCATAAGTAAGTTCAACAACGAGCGCTACACCCTCCAAATCGGCTGCAATCAGACCTTATCAACAATAACGAATATAAGAGTTATTGGGGATTTTAGAACAAAAGATATGGTATACGGTGGCCAAGGGGCTCCATTGGTTCCCGCGTTTCATCAAGCAATGTTCTCAAACCAATCCAGAGATTGCTTTGTTGTGAACATCGGCGGTATAGCCAACATTACTTATCTACCCGAAAATTCGGATAAACAAATTAAAGGCTTTGATACTGGACCGGGCAATGCGTTGTTAGACGAATGGTACCAATTGCACAACGATGGAGCGTTTGATCCTTGTGGTCAATGGGCGGCCAGCGGTAAAGTGAATAAACATTTACTTTCACAAATGCTGTCAGATCCTTACTTCAAGTTAGAGGCGCCAAAGAGTACTGGGCGCGAGTACTTCAATTTAAGCTGGTTAAGAGAAGTGTTATCGCCATTGTCGGTTTCTCCTGTCGATGTGCAAGCAACATTAGTCGCCCTTACGGCTATTTCCATTTCAGATGCAATAAAAGCATTATCAAGTAACGCAGTCATTTATGTTGCTGGTGGAGGTGTGTTGAATAATACCTTGATTAATAATATTAAAAGTGAGCTTTCAGGGTTCGAATTTTGCGATATCACCAGCCAAGATCTTGATAGTGATGCCTTAGAGGCCATGGCATTTGCATGGCTAGCCTTCGCTTATGACAAAAAATTCTATGGCAACATCCCAGCTGTGACGGGGGCTGCCCAAAAAGTGGTCCTAGGTATTGAATTTAAGCCATAAAAACACTAGACCTTCTACTCTGACTTTCTATAATGATCCCTCGCAGAATAAAAAAACACCTAAACCGGATTAATATTTGAACTATAATGAGTTCAAAGTATCCAATAATTGTGCTGTATACGTTGGCACATGATGAGGAGGAGCTATGGAATTTAGTGATATTCACATAGGTATGAAGTGTGGTAGTAAAAAAGGCAGTGGCACAGTAACATGGATAGACGGTTCTACCAAAAGAATTTACATGTCTGACACAGAGAAAAATAATAGTTTTGCGGTTGATTTTGACGACATTATCGATGACCCTCAAGTACACAATCGAGAAGATACTTATTACTAATCATATGAATTTTCGATAAAAAAGCTCGTTAAGAGCTTTTTTTGTGTCTGCTTTTCTAACAGTAAATCAATAAATGCTTCAAAGTATCCCTTGAAGCATTTATTGATACGGCATGTTAGTTCACTGGAAATCCGCGATCGCGCATTAGTGCGTCTACGGCAGCATTTCTACCGCGAAATGCGCGATAAGCTTCAGCAGGATCAACGGCATTACGAACACTAAACAGATGTTCCACTAACTTAGCAGCAATTTTTTCATCGTAATAACCCCCTTTAGCATCTTCAAACGCCTCTGCGGCATCTGAAGTCAGCACTTCCGCCCACATATAGCCATAATATGCAGCCGAATAGCCTTCACCACTAAAAACGTGACCAAAATGTGGTGTGCGATGTCTCATCACAATCTGTGATGGCATGCCGAGATTACCGAGTGTTTCTCGCTCGAATGTATCTGGGTCAATATTTGCAGGATCGGTAGTATGTAGCTTCATATCAATAATTGCAGAAGCTAAATACTCTGTCGTTTTGAACCCTTCATTAAACGTTGCAGCTTGCTTGATTTTATTAACCAGCTCTGCAGGCATTGGTTTGCCTGTTTCGTGATGTACTAGATAGTTATTGATAACTTGGTCTGTCGTCAACCAGCGCTCTAATAGTTGCGACTGAAACTCTGTATAATCTCTAACACCGCCATTCAATGTCGGGTAAGCGACCTTAGATGATAGCGCGTGAAGCGCGTGACCAAACTCATGAAAATATGTTTCAGCGTCATCCCATGAGATTAACGTAGGTTTCCCTTCTTGGCCTTTACTAAAGTTAGAGTTGTTTGATGAAAGTACGTTAGTTTTTCCGTCAAAGGTAGTATGACTTCGATAACTTGTTGCCCAAGCACCTGATCGCTTACCTTTGCGCGCAAATGGATCTAAATACCATAATCCAATATGTTCACCAGACGATTTGCTCGTTACTTCCCATACCTTCACATCTTCGTGAAATACAGGAACTGAACCGTCCGTAATCGGCGTAAATTTGAAGTCGAATAATTCACCAGCAACGTAAAACATCGCTTCACGAAGTTTATCAAGCTGTAAGTATTGTTTTACTTCGTTAGAGTCGAGGTCGTATTTTGCCTTTCTCACTTTTTCAGCATAATAGCGATAATCCCAAGGCTTAATCTCTTTCACGCTATCGAGCTTTGACGCAATAGCAAGCATGTCTTTCACTTCTTCATCGACGCGAGCAATCGCCGCAGGCCATACAGCCTCCATTAGCCCAATAGCATTTTCTGGCGATTTTGCCATGCGATCTTCTAAGCGCCAAGATGCATAATTGTCGTAGCCTAGTAAACCAACTCGCTCATGACGTAGGGTAAGTATTTCTTTGATCAACGCGTTGTTATCATATTGATCACCATTGTCACCACGATTGTAATATGTTTCCCATACTTTCTTTCGTAGCTCTCTTTCAGTTGAATAAGTTAAGAACGGTGACATTGATGAACGTGTATTGGTTATTGCATACTTACCTTTTTTACCACGTTCTTCAGCAGCTGCTGCTGCGGTCGCAATAATAGACTCAGGTAATCCACCAAGCTGCTTCTTGTCGAGATACAACACATAGTTTTCTTCATCAGCAAGTACATTATTAGCAAACTTGGTATGAAGTTGCGCTAAGCGTTGATTTATTTCAGCGTATCTCTTTTTCTTTTCACCTGTAAGTGTCGCACCGTTACGCGCAAAACTATTGTACGTTAAAGTAGCCAATCGCTGCTGATCTGGGCGTAACGACTTAAACTCGTCGCTGTTGTACACTGTAGCAACTCGCTTGAATAGCTTTTCATTTTGATTAATTTTAGAGAAAAATGCAGATAGCTTAGGTGCAAGGTCAGTTTGAATTTGCCTAAACTCCGGACTAGAGCGATTCGCAGACCAAATACCATAGTAAGTATATAGTCGATTTAGCGCCTTGCCTGAACGTTCCATTTCAACGATTGTGTTCTCAAACGTTGGCGCATTCGTGTTATTGGCAATTTCATCTATTTCAGCCAAATTCGTCGCCATTGCTTTTTCAAAAGCTAACGGCAAACCAATTAACGAAACTTTGTCAAAAACAGGAACACCTTGATATGGCCCCTGCCATTCAGCCAGTAGTAACTCAGCACTTGCTTCAATTGAAGCTTTGTCATGTTGAACTGTTGGCGTTTGGTTAGCGGAATTATCACTCGTTGCATTACAGCCAAGTAATACACCAGACACGAGCATCGCTGATAGTAGTTTATTGTAGTTCATGGAATATCTCTGATCGTTATTCTTATGATTGACCACCCAGAGTAATCGAGTGATTCACTTTAGACTAACAGTAATTTGTAATAATTATTTAACTTCGAGATTACCCGTTAGTCATATAAGAAATCATTCTAGACATAATCAGAGAAGATGTCAGAAAATTAACCGCAAAATTCACACTTTTGACCGCAATACATCGTAGATTTTTATTTCTCGTGAAGTTGGTCACAAGAAACTAGACAAATTTGCTGTGCTAGTTACACTGTTGAAAAAAATAAGTAACGCAGTCTATGTCGATCGAAAAATTATTATTAAGCGCAAAAGCGGCCTGTGAGCGTAGGGGCGCACGCTTTACAGCAGCCCGTGAACAAGTATTTACCTTAATGGCTAAACATGAGGGCGCGATTGGTGCGTATGATTTACTGGAAAAACTCAAAATCCAAGATCCAGCAGCTAAACCAGCCACCGTTTATAGAGCGCTGGATTTTTTAAGCAAGCAAGGATTTGTCCATAAAATCGAATCGGTCAATGCATTTGTACTTTGCCATCATTTTAGCGAATGTGAACACCCAGTCCAGCTACTCATTTGTGACACTTGTGGTCATGTTGAAGAGATACAATCTAATAATTTAGATTTAGCTTTTAAAGCAATGGCGGATGCGAGCGGCTTTGAAATAAGCCATCAAATAGTTGAGGCTCATGGCAAATGCCGAGGCTGCAAAGGCGACTAATCAACTAGGCGCTCGGCAAACATCTTTTAGATGAAGGTCACAAAATTGCCAATATCAGCACGTTGAGTCTATTCTTAGATTCTGAAACTTTTTAACGCGAATATTGGTAAAATGTGATTTACTCGTCGATACTTAAAGCAACTAAGATGCAGCGCCAACTATTGGTGCTTTTCTAACCTTTGTATCAAATCATAATGATAGATCACAAAAGTTGAAGAGTTTCATAGGAAAATTAGCGTCAATTGATTTACATTTGCTAAATAAGTATGCAAAAATCAATACACTAAAATATTAAAGGCTTTGAGAATCATTCATGAATGTAGAGTTTATAAACCCGTTTTTATCATCAATGCTCAATGTCATGTCAACCATGGCTCAAATGGAGCTTACACCGGAAAAGCCAAGACTCAAAAAAGATGAAGTTGCTATGGGCGACGTATCTGGGCTGATAGGGATGGTAAGTGAACAGACTAAGGGCTCTCTTTCTATCACCTTTGATGGCCCATTGGCTATCGCCACCATGAAAGGCATGGTAGGTGAAGGTCCAGATGAAGTAAACGATGAAATCACTGATTTAGTTGGTGAAATTACCAATATGGTCACCGGTGGCGCCAAAAGAATGCTGAGTGAAAAAGGATTTGAATTTGACATGGCAACGCCAATGGTTGTTTCAGGTTCTAACCACACTATCAATCACAAAGCAGATGGGCCGATAGTACTCATTCCTCTAAATTCACCGCACGGTAAAGCCTATATTGAGTTTAGTTTTGACAAATAAAGCTCTCTACCTGAATATTTAGATAATGCCTTGCTGTTGCAGGGCTTTTTCACAATCATCCCATACATGCTAGCTACTTAGCTGATAAATCTCCTCTGTCTTAAAAGCCGTAATAGTGTCAGAAATATTTACAATTCTTCTCCCTTTGTAATGTGTTCATTTTTTAAGCAGTTGTTTTTGTGGGAGCTTATATTAATGGCATGCTCTTTGAGTGTATTTCCAATGAAATAATACCAATCCGCATTAAAGCTTGCCCACCACTGCCCACTTCCTTGAACACATTTTGATGACACGTTTTGTGTCTTTTCTAAAGCTATTCCAAGCGTGACTACATGCGTTGACAATATCCTCATATCCCTTGAACTTTCGGTTGGCTA
>NZ_JBQRUN010000029.1:0-28489 GCF_053485835.1 Thalassotalea fusca | reverse complement strand
TTGAGCGCGCTTTGCTCATTGTTGCTCGATTTTTACGTAGAACAACTATGCTACAAACCGAGCGCCGCGATCAAAGCACGCTCAAGTTGAACAAAATTTGTACCTCAAAGATCAACACGCTCTAGTTTCAACCCGAGATGAATTTAATGTTGAAACGTTAATAGGCGCCAATTCAGGACGCAACTTCCATCGAGGTTTAATGGGTGTCAGAGGTAAGACGCGCTTTTTTGCAATAATGACGTAAACTGAACCAAAACTCGGGATTAATTTAGTGGCAATTTTACGCCAATTTCTTGCAATGACGCCATAGCTAAGTTTCCCGACTAAACTCGAATGCAAGCAACGCTCATCATGTAAAATTTCATACCCCATTAAATGAAGCCAGTCTTTAACGCGCATTGCGGTAAAAAAGCGTTCATTCCATGGCGACTTATGACGACGATATGGCACGATTTTATTCAGCCCAGCTAGACTAAATGGGTTAAAACCAGTAATCACCAAATATCCATTGGGAATAAGTACGCGATTAGCTTCACGAATAACATGATGCGGGTCAACAGCATATTCAAGTACATGGCTTAGAATTGCCACATCAACACTATGTTGGAGCAATGGCAAATCATCAACGTCACCCACCACGTTTGCCCGTTCTTGGTGATCACTAACCGTGATCTGATGTCTAATAGTGGACTGAGCGGTTGCGATATCTTGGCTCAAACCACCTATCTTCAATAAATGATAACCAAAAAATTTTGGCCACCAAGGCGCCATGATTTGGTTTATCTCTTCTAAGATTTGCTCTCCACTAGGCATTTCTTGCCAATCTTTCGGGTAGAGTGGCTGTCTATATGCTAACGCTGGTTTCATTCGATATATTTAAGATATACTTCATGACATCAGTATATTGAGGAAAACACTAAGTGCAAACATCTTCGAGTCAATCAATTAATATTTTACCGATTCCCGCATTTAACGATAATTATATATGGGCGTTAATCGGGCATGACCAAAAACAAGTCACTGTTGTCGATCCCGGTTGTGCGAATGCAGTAATCCAATTTATTGAGTCGAATGGCTACCAATTAAACAGCATTCTAGTTACTCACCATCATTATGACCACGTAGACGGAATCGCTGCGTTGCTCAAATACAGTCAAGACAAGCATTGGCCGATAAATGTGTACGGGCCAGTAAATGAAAATATTCCTCACTGTTCCCACAAAGTGCAGGAAAACGATACGGTCACTTTACCGCATTTAGACATAACCTTTACTGTGTTTGATGTGCCGGGCCATACAGCAGGCCACATCGCTTACTATACACAAGACGCCTTATTTTGTGGTGATACCTTGTTTTCTGTTGGCTGTGGCCGACTCTTCGACGGTACCGCCGAACAATTACACCAATCGCTGCAAAAGTTGTCGACTTTACCTGGTCGTACAAAAGTATACTGTACGCACGAATATACGATGGCTAATATCAATTTTGCCCTAACGGTTGACCCTACCAATCATGAGCTTATCGATTACTTTAATCAGGTTAAGAATAAGCGAGAACAAGGACTACCAACATTGCCGTCAACGATTAGTTTGGAAAAAAACGTAAACCCATTCCTTAGAACAGACAGTAGAGAAATACAGCAAAGTGTTTCACAATTCAGTAGCTTAGCGACAAATAATGCCCTTGATACCTTTGTCGCATTACGTAAGTTGAAAGATAACTTCTAAGGCAATTATTGAATATTGGTGCTAAATCAGAGACACTATTTGCAGAATACACGATAAGAAATCTCCATGAAGTACTTCCCTATTTCCTTAGTTGCCGCAGTGGTTTTGTCTGGCTGTCAATTGACGACCAATCAAAATCACCAAGAGAGCACGCCAGTTGACCTGGCAGCCCAACAGTCGATTGCAACGCCTGTAGAAATTACCCACGCTTTATTACAAGATGAGCGTGCTGATGTAATTCACCCTGTTGACGATGTTGATATTACACTTACAGATAAAGACATCTACGTTGAAAATGATATATGGCAACGAATCCGTCACCAACTAACGTTTGATATTCCACAAAATCGTCGAGTGGTAGTTCAACGCAACTGGTATGCAAAACATCAAAGTTACTTAGATCGTGTCGCCAAACGTGCGGAACCATTTATTCATTATATCGTTGATGAAATCGAAAAAAGCGGCATACCAATGGAGATTGCCCTACTGCCAATCGTGGAAAGTGCTTTCGACCCATTTGCCTATTCTCATGGCCGTGCATCCGGTATGTGGCAGTTCGTGCCCGATACAGGTAAACGTTTTGGCATGAAGCAAAATTGGTGGTATGACGGTAGACGAGATGTTATTGCCTCCACTCAAGGGGCAATAAAGTATCTGCAATATCTACATAAGTATTTCGATGGCGATTGGTTATTAGCGCTTGCGGCTTATAATTCAGGTGAAGGCCGAGTGCAGCGTGCTATGCGAAACAACGCTAGGCGTAATATTCCAACCGACTTCTGGTCGCTGGATTTACCAAAAGAAACCCGTGCTTATGTGCCCAAACTGCTTGCACTTGCCGATTTAGTCAAACGCCCTGAAGATTTTAACATTAAGCTTTACGAAATCGAAAATGCTGAGGTCATCAGCAAAGTAAATATCGGCTCACAAATTGATTTAGCCAAAGCAGCAGAATTAGCAAATTTATCATTAAAAGAACTTCAGCACCTAAATCCTGGCTACAACCGCTGGGCAACCGATCCTGATGGTCCGCATTACTTATTAATCCCAAGTAATAAGGTCGATTCGTTTGTTGAAAAATTAGCTAAGCTCGCACCTAACGATCGCCTTGCTTGGCAACGCTATAAAATCAAATCTGGCGACAGCCTAGGTAAGATAGCTAAGAAATTTGATACGGATATAAAGGTTATAAAACAGGTTAACAATTTGGCCTCTAACCGTATTCGAGCAGGCAAGCACCTATTAATCCCTGTGGCTTCAGCTTCACTCGATAGCTATATCTTATCGCAAGATCAGCGATTAGCAGCCAAACAAAATCGTGATTTACCTGGCGTAAAGCACATTCATATCGTTAAAACTGGTGACACATTGTGGGACATCAGCCGTGCCTACAAGGTGAATTATAAGAGTTTAGCTAAGTGGAACGGTATGGCGCCTCGAGATACGTTAAAACTTGGACAAAAGTTGGTTATTTGGCAAAAAGCATCAAATAGCTCACCGTCGGCTAACGTAACGTCTTCAAATAGAGTCGAAAATGCAGTGATGCGCAATATTACCTACCGCGTGCGAAAAGGCGATTCTTTTGCTCGAATTGCAGACAAATTCAATGTTAGCATCAAAGATATTGAACGTTGGAATAGTTTGAGTCGTAATGACTACCTACAGCCAGGACAAATGCTCAAGTTATCAATTGATGTGACAAATAATATTTAATACCAATTGATAAATTATGAAAGAAAGCGGCAATATAGCCGCTTTTTTATGCTTGAAAAGTCTATATTTCAGTAATTGCCTGAGTCAGCATTTGTTTGATTTGTTGCGTAATCTGCTTAGAAGTTTCCGCATCAAAACCTTGTATGCGAGGCGTATGAATATGACCCACTGGTAAAATCGGGTTGTGTTCATCTCTAAGTAAAATTGAGCGATATGAGATTTCGTTCGACAAGTAACCACCACCAGCACCTTCAACCGCAGTCTGCCCAGTTAGTTCGGACAATTCCTTAGGCTTAAACTGCCCTTGTTTTAATGTTGTCACCTGATGATTATCAATCACTTCAAATCGACCTGTCGCCTTTTGCATCGCAGTTACAGGCAAACTAAACTGTACAAATTCCGGTCCCTTGAGAGGTTTTCCGTTTAGCATAGGTACTAAAGGGTTGTCTTTAGTGGCGCCAGTGTAAACATTCAAGTTGTCTGGCGCTTTTGCACTTCGTCGTAGCCCAGGAAATCGTTCTAGGTCAAATTCGGTGCGACCCATACTAATGGTAATCACCATGTCGACATTTTTCATATGGGGTGCCAACAGTTCTTCGATAAACCCTTGATCAAAATCAGCGAAACGCACAGGTATCATGAGTGCTTGCACTTCAGCTGTAGTAGTGCCTTTTGTCAGCAGAAGATTGTCTAAAGCAAGTGCAGTGATACCAGATGGATTGCTTTGCTTTATATTTCGGTCTAAGAAAAACGGATCAAACCCGGTAATAAGAATTTTCTTATCGGCTTTTTGAGTAAACTTAATGTCTTCATGTCCGCGAGTCAATCGTTCAAGACGCGCTAAAATCCTTTCTTGCTGCATTGATAGTAATGACTGAAAGGCGCTCGACTCCTTCAGCATTTTCATCATGGTTAAGCGTGCCCAATAAAGGCTACGATCATCATATTCTTGATGCTCAGCAACGAGTTTAACTGATTCACGCCATATCGCTTGGCCGTGACGAATTATCACTTGAGTCAGCGCCGTATAATTACGCGCTTGTTGCAATTGTTCATTGAATAATTCAATGCGTGTCTTAATCACATTAAATACAGACGGCATTGCTGCCTTTGCTTTAGTAACCCGTGCTTCTTCAACGGTAAGTGTTGTTTGAGCAACGACGTTTTGGCTAAAAACAACACTACTTAAAACAACACCACCTAGAACACTCCATTTAAGTGAATGTAGTACTTTCTTTGAATTCATATAAAAATATCCCAACGCTATCTAAATAGCACCGATTCCTTATTAAACCATCTAGTACAAAATATTATAGAAATGACAGCAAATACCACGGTAGACAACAATATAACCGCTAACATATTGTAATTTACCGTTCCTTTAACAATCTCTTTAATGGCAAGGGCCACATTAGAAATCGGTACGAGTGCCCATGTCCAATTGAGTTTTATCCCCGGTAGCATCGCCACCATTACAGGTAAAAATCCGACGAGTGAAATAGGCCCCATGTAATTTTGTGCCTCTTTGAAGCTTCTAGCGTAAATAGAAATCGCTAATAAAATTGCGGCAAAGATGGCTGATACAGGTACTAACATTAATAGTATAAGCAATAAGTCACTTACACCAACTGTTGAAAATACTTTGCTGACAACATTTACGCCAGCAACTTCGCCAATCAAATATCCCCACAATAACAAGCTAGCAACTGTAATAAGTGCCGTGACTACCCCCGTTGTCATGATAGTAAAAAATTTACCTAACACAATCGCGAAACGGGATATCGGCGTTAGTAATAGTGTTTCCAATGTGCCTCTTTCTTTTTCCCCCGCTCCTAAATCAATAGCAGGATACATAGCGCCCGTCATGCATAGAACAATCAGTAAATAGGGTAAGAGTCCACCAACTTTTTCACCAATATCTTCTCTTTCATTGGCCGTGTTTTCTACTACGAGTTTCACAGGTTCTGTTAAAAAACTAAATAGTGTCTCATCTAATTGATGTACCGTTCTCAATTCACCTTGTACTTGTGAAATATAAGGTGCAAAAACTTTCTCAATCTTTTGTTTAACTGAATTAAGCTGGGACGCATCATTGTAAAACAAGCGCCATTCAACTTGCGTGCTTTTATCAATGTGTTCGCTATGTATACTTGGAATATCAATAACAACATCAACTTGCCCTGACATAACCGCGTTACGCTTACTTTCGTCATCTGACAACGCAAGCTCAACCTGTTCGAAGTCTCGGTGGTAAAACAATGCCTCACTAAACTCTGGAACTTGGCTATCGTTAGTTATCGCGTATTTCAAGACCTTTTGTTGCTCTTCAAGGGCTACATTAGCAACCACTAATCCCATTGCACCGAAAATGACTGGGAATATCAGTAGCGGCAACGCAATAATAAAAAATAGCGTTTTCTTATCGCGTAATAACTCGGTTAACTCCTTTAAGTAAACTAACCACATAAAACGTCCTCGTCAGATGATAAAAAGTGTTTGAACGCCTTGCGTAAATCAACCTCATTACTTTGTGAGGTAAATTGCGCCAATGTTCCACAAAAGCGAGTCGTTCCATCATTTATCACGGTTATCTTATCTGCCAACATGGCAACCTCATCTAAATGGTGAGTTGAGAAAATAACTGATACGCCCCGTTGTTTTTGTGATTCAATAAACTCAAGAATAACTTCAGTCGCCATGATATCTAACCCTGTTGTGGGTTCATCAAAAATGATAACTTCTGGCTGATGAATGACCGCTCTGGCAATAGACACTTTTTGCGTCATTCCGGTTGATAGCGTTTCTACCCGTCGATCAAGGTAAGGTTCAATACCCAACTGAGCATATAAATGTTCACCAGCATCTCTAATTCGCTGTTTTGACAGACCATGTAATCTCGCAAAGTACTCAATGTTTTCTCTGGCAGTTAATCGATTGTACAAACCTGTTTTGCCAGATAAAAAACCAATCTTTTGCTTGGATAATGCTGGTTTAGTAACTACGCTTTCGCCAGCTATGGTAATATCACCACTCGTCGGTTTAAGCGCTGACGCTAAGATTCTCAATATTGTTGTTTTGCCCGCACCGTTTGGTCCTAACAACCCTAGAACTTCTCCCTGAGCACATGAAAAACTAACGCCTTTAAGTGCATGAAATGCCCTTCCTTCTTGGCGCACATCGAGTACATCCTTTTTGCTGCTTTTTAACGCTTCTTTGCTAAGTTGAAACGTCTTACAAATGTCCTTAACTTCAATCATCGAATCTCACTAACCCATAGTTCAAGTTGTACACGCCGTTATTAAATCATTGTAAATGAAAAGAATAGTATCAGCTGAATATAGGTAAAGCACGCCAATTTTCTTTATCTTTCACTATATACATCGCACTAAATTTGTAAACGACAGTTCTTCATATATTTAAATTGCATTAAATAGAACGCGCATAGAACACATATAAATCAACAACATAGTTAAATATGTAAGAATGAATCATCTATTTTTAGCGGAATGGTCTTGTTAATAAAAAAATAAACAGTTGCTTTTTATTTCAATAATGGCAAATTGTATCCAACGGGTTCGCGTAGCAAGAACCCGTTTCTTTTGGGCGATTTGACTAAACAGTATTGTATGTCAAACAGGCCACCACACAATTTGGTTAATTAATAATATAAAAGGAGTAGCGCTTCAATGTGTTCGATCTTTGGTATTTTAGATATAAAAACAAGTGCAGAGACACTGCGTCCGATAGCACTAGAATGTTCTCGATTATTACGTCACCGCGGCCCTGACTGGTCAGGCATTTATCATAACGACCATGCAATCCTTGTTCACGAGCGATTAGCGATAGTTGATACAGAAAATGGGGCTCAACCCCTATACAACGAAGATAAAACCCACGTATTAGCGGTTAATGGTGAGATATACAACCATAAAACACTCGCTGAAAAAATCACCGTAGATTACACATTTCAAACAGGTTCTGATTGTGAAGTAATTCTCCCTCTCTACAAAGAGCATGGTGTTGAATTCATCGATAAATTACAAGGCATGTTTGCATTTTGCTTATATGATGAAATCAACAATTCTTATTTTATCGCACGTGATCATATTGGCATTATACCGCTATATACTGGCTATGATGAAGATGGCAACTTTTACGTTGCTTCAGAAATGAAAGCATTGATGCCAGTCTGCAAAACGGTAAGTGAATTTCCTCCTGGACATTATATTGATAGTCGTACAGGTAAATTAGAAAAGTATTACAAGAGAAACTGGCAAAGTTACGAGCCAATTAAAGACAACTTTACTAGCAAAGTAAAACTTCGAGACGCACTTGAAGATGCGGTAAAGAGTCATTTAATGACTGATGTCCCGTATGGGGTACTATTATCAGGGGGACTCGATTCTTCGTTAGTTTCTGCCATTACGCAAAAATTTGCTGCTCGTCGAGTTGAAGAAAATGACCTAGCTGAAGCTTGGTGGCCGCGTGTGCACTCTTTCGCTGTTGGACTTGAAGGCTCTCCAGATTTGGAAGCAGCGCAAAAAGTTGCAGATAGCATTGGTACAATCCATCACAATGTGCACTTTACCGTGCAAGAAGGCATAGATGCTTTAAGAGAAGTTATTTATCATCTTGAAACTTATGATGTAACGACAGTTCGGGCATCAACACCAATGTACTTAATGGCTAGAAAAATAAAAGCCATGGGCATCAAAATGGTGCTATCCGGTGAAGGCGCAGATGAAATTTTCGGTGGTTATTTGTATTTTCATAAGGCTCCTAATGCTCAAGAGTTCCATGAAGAACTTAACCGCAAGCTTGAAAAACTACATATGTTTGACTGTTTACGAGCCAACAAGTCAATGTCAGCATGGGGAATAGAAGCGCGCGTGCCTTTCTTGGATAAAGCATTCATGGATGTGGCGATGCGTATCAATCCAGAAGATAAGATGTGTGGCAACGGTAAGATGGAAAAAGGCATTTTACGTGAGTCGTTTGAAGGTTATTTGCCAGAAGAGATCTTATGGCGCCAGAAAGAGCAATTTTCTGATGGTGTAGGTTACTCATGGATTGATAGCTTGAAATCATTTGTTGAATCGCAAGTATCGGATCAACAAATGGCTAGTGCAGAATTTAAGTTTCCGATAAATACGCCTGAGACAAAAGAAGCGTACTTTTACCGAAGCATCTTCGAGGAACACTTCCCATTGCCAAGTGCTGCAGAATGTGTTCCAGGCGGAAAGTCTGTCGCTTGTAGCACACCTCAAGCGCTCGCGTGGGATGAAAACTTTAGTAAAATGGCAGACCCTTCTGGTCGAGCGGTAATGAGTGTGCATAACGATAGTTATTAATCACTAAATACATATAAATAGCGCCTACGTATTAGGCGCTTTTTTTTACACTGAGCAAGATGTATTGAATATGCGTTATTTGGTACGCCCATTCTAAGTAAATTAACTACAGCTAATCAATGATTCGTAGGTAGTTAGCCGGTCTCGGCCATTATCTTTAGAATGATACATAGCTTTATCAGCCGTAGAAAGCAATAGTGGAAGTTCATAGCCCACCTGCTCAGTGCAGCTAATACCAAAACTCGCTGTCACAGAAAATTCATGACCTGTAATACTCGAATCAATTTGCGCTATCGCCATTCTGTATTTCTCCGCAATTTCAGTCGCTTTGACGCTATCGCAGCCCGGCAAAAGAATTGTGAATTCTTCTCCCCCAAATCGACCAAAAACATCATTTTGACGAGCAAACTTTTTACATGCGGTCACTGCTTCTTTTAAAACCCAGTCACCAATCTGATGCCCATAGTCGTCATTGATGCGTTTAAATTTGTCTAGATCAAACAAAACCAAACTAACAGGTTGTTCAGCTTTGCTAAAATACTTAAGTGCACTTGTGGCCAATTCCGAGAAAAACCGACGATTATAGATATTGGTTAACACATCATAGGCAGCCATAGTCTTTAGTTTGTTTTGAGTTTTACGACTACGGAAAGCCCAATAGGCAAGAATTGCGATGATAACGAGAAATAGTCCTTGGATTAACCGATCGCGGTTTTTTTGTGTCGCTGCAATAGCATTTTCTAATGCCAGAACTTTATTTCTTTGCGCAAGCACTTCAACTTCTAACGTTTTCTGTCGGTTATTTTCTTCTGCGATTTTGAAGGTCACGTCACGACTTTTAAGGTCATCTCGATATTCCTGACTAAACCTTAAATGTAACTCATGAAAAGCCAACGCCTCTCTAAAATCGTTACGCTCTTTGTTAATCTTAAACAACAAATCGGAAGCATATACAAAGGCATCTGAACTATGTAAAGCACCAACATTGTCAAGCACGCGCAATGCAAATTGCTCCGCAATGTCTACCTGATTTAGCGCATAATAGGCTAATGCGATATACGTGTTGAATTGGCTTTCTAGCAAATAGTAACCAGTACTTTTGGCTTCTGCTAAATAAGCTAGTAATAAGTCAAGTGCTTGCTGGGGTTGACCTACATTCAAATAGATTTTAGCCGTAACCAGTCGAATTGTATTGCTGGCAATTAACTCGTTCGCCCTATCACACGTTTGTGTCCATTGAGGTTTTATCGAACTATAATCTAACTGATTGAGGTAATATGATGCTTCTGTGTTGAGCATAGTCGCAAGACATTTGAACCGTTCAGAAGGCCCAATGTTCAATAGTTGAGTCGCAAATTGCTTGCTAAGCTGATACTGACCTAACCGACTATAGAATAGCGACACAACCATCAACGCTTCTTGATAAGCTTTAGTATTTTTTAAGGTTTTAAGTTTGGGTAACAAGTTATTCAGAACAATGAAGCCTTCTGCATAGTTCTTGGATGTCGTATGAACATTAATTTTCGTAATTATCGCCCGATATTTGAGTACCTCAAATTCATCTTGCGCAATCACTTTGTTAAGCAAATCTAAACCAATATCAAGATTGCCTGCTAATAATTGCTGATAACCCAGTAAATAATTTAGATAGAAATCCTGACGTTCGGTAAGTTTGCTTCGATTTTGAACAAGCTCTTTAACCAATTGATTAAATTGCTCACGTTGGCTACTTCTTATTTCATCAGCCAACATTAACTTTTGGTCTAACAATTCAAAATCGGTCCCAGTCTTTTGAGAGATTCCTGGCGCGCTGTAAAGAATACAATAAACATAAAGCACCACTACCATACAGAACGATGCTTTACGCCTATATTCAAAAGTAATTTTATGCATATACAACCATGCAACCACCTAACAAATATTTTTATCCACACAGTGCGTTTTCTTGTGGACCTCGCCGTTTCATAGTACGTGGTACGACAATAAACAATGATTGTATTTCATGCCCGTATTGCAACGCGATTTTATTTGAGTCTTCGGTGGTTAACGTCCTTATCGTTTCGTTGTTAATTCCTAGGTCCGCTAGGACCTCACATTTATTGCTAGCTACTTCACACATCAACTGAGCATTAATGCTTATTTTTTCTAATGCACTAATGACATTCAGCATTTTTGTCTCCTTGTACAATATAATTATGCAATGGCGTCTAAGTTGTCCTTTTCTTCATTATCAAATGGCTCGTCCTCTTTAGGTGGCTTGTTGCCCTCTTTGGGAACTTCATGTTCTTTCCCTGGCCCAAAAATGAAGCACACGATGTCTTGATCACCGTCGGTTTTATCAATCATCGCTTTTATCTCTGCTAAAGATACGTCCAGTTTTTTTTCTGCGGACAACGTTTTGTTTATCACGCTGGCATTGTTTACGAATATGCCGTTAGCAATAGCAGCAGACTGACCAATCTGATCGAGAATTTTTACTAATTGTTCCATAATACACACCATCCTTTTTGTTGATTAAAAGTCTAAAAAATAATATGCCCTCCCTTAGTTAACGAGTCGTAAATTGGCTTCTTCATTCGTCATCGCGTCAAGTCTAGCCAAAACAGACTCGTTTCGAAGAAGTTTTTCAAATGGGGGAATGACCAACGTAGTTTGCTGATTCAGTTGAGCATTGACTAGGTCACCAAGCGGTAGCTTTTCAATGCGAGGTTTGTGAATAGCCAACGTTGGTGATTCATACAAAATCACTTGGTGCCTAACGTTATACCCATGTTGTTGTAATAGTTCTATCAGCACTCGGCGGTGCCGAATATCAGTACTGTATTTACGCAAGGTCGTATCACCTGCAATAGCTATTTGCCACAAAATCAAGTATGCACTAAGGTCGAGATGACGCTGATAAAACATGAATTGACTCGCCTCGAACTGCATACATCCATAGGTACCAGGATCTATCCCAATATCGGCATACAAGCAATCTTCGGAAGAGATACCTGGTTCCATATACGCCATGAAGCCAAGTGAACGACATTCTTCAATAGCTAAGTGTGGTACACAGGCGAACACACCTGGGTGACCATAGAAAGCACCTACGACTTTATCCCCATTAGCGACATGTTGAACAATAGCATCAACCATTGCGTGGTAGCATAAATCTCGTTCTCTGTTCAGTTTATAATAAGGTTGTAGACTAACGAAATTTGCGGACATTTCCTTTATCCACAATTCTACTAAACCGTCTGAGGCCAGACAGAAAACAATATCTGCTTGTTCAATGTGACTTTTGGCGATCGGACTTAGGTGAGCACCCAGCTTCATGCCGATACCAACACAAACCAGACTTCCCTGTTTGTTGATCATGTCAAGTTCCTTTTAACACTATATTGTTAAAATGCTTGATAGCACTTTTCAGGTAAAAACCAATATTACTGCTTTGTAAATAACTTATAAATAATAAGCGTAGGAGCTATAGCGGAGAAGTCAAAGGAAAAGAGAGCATTCAATGAATAAACCAAGAAAACTTGATGGAAAACAAGCTTTCTTGGTTCGATTTGCGATTATGTTTCAATCAAAGTGATTTATAACGCAGACACAACGTCTTTAATTAATTTTGGCCCTTGGTAGATGAAACCGGTATACACTTGAACAAGCGACGCGCCAGCTGCTATTTTCTCTGCAGCATCTTTACCAGAACTAATGCCACCTACGCCAATGATAGGCAATTTTCCTTCCAGCTCTTTATGTAGTTGAGCAATAACATGAGTACTCTTATCTTTTACAGGTACACCACTCAAGCCACCTTGTTCATCACCATGTGCCAAAGACTCAACGCCCTCTCTAGACAGTGTAGTATTGGTTGCTATAACGCCATCAATACCATTATCAACTAGACACTTGGCAATTCCTTTCACCTCATCATCGGTCAAATCTGGCGCTATTTTTACCGCGACAGGGACATATTTGTCATATTGCTGAGCCAGTGACTTTTGTTCTTCTTTTAAACTAGACAACAACTCGTTTAACGCATCTCCATATTGAAGTGCACGCAACCCTGGGGTATTAGGTGATGAAATATTCACAGTAATATAACTCGCGTAGTTATAAACTTTGCGCATGCAGTGGATATAGTCATCTTTGGCGTTTTCTTCAGGCGTATCTTTATTTTTGCCAATATTGATACCTAAAACCCCTGAAAATCTTGCTTTTCTTACCTGTTCTACTAAGTAATCAACACCTTTATTGTTAAACCCCATACGATTGATAACTGCGTTAGCCTCAGGAAGGCGAAATATACGAGGTTTTTCATTACCTGGTTGTGGTCTAGGTGTTACCGTGCCTATTTCAACGAAACCGAATCCCATTGCATCAAATGCTCTAATACACTCGCCATTTTTGTCTAAACCGGCAGCCAGTCCACACGGATTAGGAAAATGTATCCCCATCACTTGTACAGGCTTTTGAGGAACTGATTGGCGATAAAACGCTTTAAGTGGCGTAGCACCAGTGTTTTTTAAACTTTTGATGGTAAATTCATGTGCAGTTTCAGGATCCATTGAAAATAACACTTTGCGAAATGCCGAGTAGAGCATAGTTCCCCTTACTTAAACAGTTGTTTTGGTGATGCAATTAACGCGTAATTATACCAAGATAATCATTAACGTGAATCACGAAAGGCATATTATTCAACAATATTGTGGCAATTATACCAATTGCGAATAAAAAAGCCCTGCACGGTGCAGGGCTTTTGATGTTATCACTAAATAGTTAAACTAAGTATGATTTAATGTGTTGGATCACAGTTCAAACTTAGTAACATTAGTTCTCTTAGTGCAACTGAGAACTTGGCAAACTCGTGTGTTTGGCCAATTCTAAAGTCAGCAAGAATGTGTTTCCAACGACCAAGCGGCGCGGCATTTTCTTCAAACCAACCATCAAGTAATGCCTGAACATCTTCGCTCTTACGATCACATTTCAGGATTACTGATGTCAATGAACGTTGCTGCCAATCAAGTTCCTCACGGAATGAAGCTCGTGCCAACGCTTGCCAATGGTTAGCCACTGGTTGCTTAGTAATTTGGTCTAAGAACCAATGCAGATCCAACCTTGCACCTAGGCTAAAGTACAAGTCTGCAACCATATCAATTGAACGACCGTCTGAATCTGCTAATTCGGCAATATCCATTACAGAGAATAAGCTGCTCAATTGTGAGATGCGAGAGGCAATTTCCTGCGGTACACCGGCATTTACTAGGTCAGTTTCAACGCGCGTGATCTGCTTCACTTCATCTTCAATCATGTAATTGTTGAGATTAGCAGTCAACGTCTTAAACGTTTTCCCGTAAAATGCAATTGACTCAGCTATGTCGAAAGACTTGTTGCGATGGCGTAAGAACCAACGTGTCGCTCGTCTAACGGTGCGGCGCAACTGGAACAACATTTCAGTTTGAACCATTGTAGACAATTTATTATCTAAATCGCTGATACTTTTCCATACTTGTGGCATTTCAAATACCGCACTTGCCATTGTGTAACAGTTCGCAATTTCAGACACCGTAGAACCTGTTTCTTCACGCATGCGGTTAACAAAGTTGAACCCCATATCGTTACACATGTTATTAGCAAGTTTAGTTGCAATGATCTCTGAACGTAGAGGATGCTCTTGCATTTGATCACGATACTTCTCTTGAAGCTGTTTAGGAAACGCTTCAATCAATAATCTATCGTGATATGGGTTTTCAGTGATCTCTTCGCAAACCAAGTCTTGTTTTAATACCATTTTGCTATAGGCAAGTAATACCGATAGCTCTGGGCGAGTTAACCCTTGTCCTTTAGCTAAACGATCAGCAATTTCATCGTCATTAGGGATGAATTCGAGCGCACGATCTAACTTGCCTGAACGCTCTAATTCGTGAATAAAGCGCGTTTGTTCTTTTAGTTGACTAGAGGCACGAAGCTCTGTAATAGACAATGAATGTGTTTGGCGATAACAATCACGCAATACGATATCAGACACTTCGTCTGTCATATCATAAAGTAGCTTATTACGTTGCTTAACTGTTAGGTCGCCATTTTGTACCAATACATTAAGCAAGATCTTAATATTTACTTCATTATCTGAACAATCAACACCACCAACGTTATCAACAGAGTCAGCATTAATTCGCCCGCCTTTTGCAGCATATTCAATACGACCAAGCTGTGTAAGGCCAAGGTTACCGCCTTCACCCACTATTTTCGCTTGTAGCTCATTACCGTTAATTCGTAATGAGTCATTCGCTCTATCACCAACGTCTAGGTGCGTTTCTTTGCTGCCTTTTACGTATGTACCAATACCACCGTTCCATAACAAGTCTACTTTCATCTTCAAAATCGATTGAATAAGCTCGTTTGGCGACATGCTTTGTTTTTGTGTGCCTAGCATCTTCTTGATTTGCGGTGTCAACTTAATCGACTTAGCACTACGATAGAATATTCCGCCACCTTCTGAGATTAATGACGTGTCATAGTCTTCCCAAGTACAACCAGGCATATTAAATAAGCGTTCGCGTTCTTTATACGTAGACGCTGCATCTGGTTCAGGGTCGATAAATATGTGCATATGGTTGAATGCTGCTTGTAAGCGGATATGCTTCGATAACAACATGCCGTTACCAAATACATCGCCCGCCATATCACCTACACCGATACAAGTGAAGTCTGTTGTTTGGCAGTCAATATCCATTTCACGAAAGTGACGTTTAACTGACTCCCACGCACCTTTTGCCGTGATCCCCATACCTTTGTGGTCGTAGCCAACACTGCCACCTGATGCAAATGCATCCCCCATCCAGAAGTTATATTCTTCTGAAATTCCATTGGCGATATCAGAGAATGTCGCAGTACCTTTGTCTGCAGCAACAACTAAGTATGGGTCATCTTCGTCATGACGAATAACGCTGACTGGCGGTACAATTTCACCCGCGACAATGTTATCGGTGATATCCAATAGGCCACGAATAAAGGTACGATAACATTCTTTACCTGCTTCAAATATTTCTTCACGGCTACCGTTAGGTAATTGTTTACATACGAAACCACCTTTGGCACCAACTGGCACAATCACCGTATTCTTAACCTGTTGCGCCTTAACTAGGCCAAGCACTTCCGTTCTGAAATCTTCACGACGATCAGACCAGCGTAAGCCACCACGAGCCACCTTACCACCACGCAAGTGAACACCTTCAACTTGTGGTGAATATACGAAAATTTCAAATGCAGGTATTGGCTGAGGAATATCGGTAATTAACTTCGGCGTAATTTTAAATGAAATATACGCTTTTTCGCCTGTTTCTGGGTGCGGCTGGAAGTAGTTAGTACGGATTGTTGCCTGAATCATTTCAACAAAGCGTCTGATGATACGGTCATCATCCAGATTTGCTACTTTATCAAGTGATGACTCAATGTCTTCAAGCACTTTAGTTGTTAAACGAGCAACGTTTTTCGCTTTCGGGTCAAAACGCAAGTTAAATAACTTGATAAGTAGCTCAGCAATATTCGGATAACGCGCGAACGTATCTTCAATGTAGTTTTGGCTAAACGTACCACCTATCTGACGCTCATATTTAGCAAATGCACGAAGAATTGATACTTCACGACCAGCAAGTTCAGCACCTAAAATAAGACGGTTAAAGCCATCATCTTCAAGGTCGCCAGCCCACACTTTTGCAAATGCATCTTGGAACAACGATTGAACAACCTCTAAGTTGAATTGCTCGTTACCAGTCAACAACATTGAGAAGTCAAGGATCCAACACATTTCACCATCAGACATTCTAACTGCATACGGGCTTTCGCCAATTACACGTAAGCCAAAGTTTTCAAGCATTGGCAATACGTCAGAAAGATGTAATGGTTCGCCCTTGTGAAATAGCTTCAGTTTTACGAAACGACTACCCGCTTTTTCTTCTTGCGGTTGGTAAAACAACATTTCTAAGTTGTTTTTCTCAGTCAATGCCTCAAGTTTTTCAATATCGACGATAGCAGTTCCAGGTAGAACTTCATCTTTATATGCTTGAGGGAAGCTAACATATTTACGGCTAAGTGCTTTACCCGCCTCTTCACCTTTATGTGAATTCAGAGCCTCAGCTAGTTTATCGTCCCAGCTGCGCGCTGCATCATTTAAATTCTTTTCAATTTCTTTCACGTTAATATCTGCTTTTGTCGTTTTCACGCGTACGATGTAATGAGTTCTCGCTTGTGCCGACTCTGAAAAGTAAGTGGTGAACTCTACTTCTCTGTCGCTACCAAATGCTTCTGCAAGTAACTTTTGTGTTTTAACGCGCAATGCGGTGTTATAGCGCTCTCTTGGCACATAAACCATACACGAATAAAAGCGATTAAAAGCATCACGGCGAATGAACAAGCCAGAATAGTCTCGTTCTTGCATCTGTAAGATACCAAGTACGTTAGATAATAACTCTTTAGTACTTGATTGTAGAATTTCATCTCTTGGGTACGTTTCTAAGATGTTGATAAGTGTTTTGTATGCGTGAGAACCTGCGGCAAAACCTGAAGATTCACATACTTCATGCACTTTCGATTTGATGAGCGGAAGGTCCAGCGCACTATTAGTGTAATACGCAGAACCAAATAAACCGACAAATCGCTCTTCACCAATCACATTCCCTTTTTCATCAAATCGCTTGATACCAATGTAATCAAGGTGTGCAGGTCTATGAACTCGTGAACGAGAATTTGTCTTAGTCAATATCAGTAGGTTATCACCGAGTGCAAGCTCTCTCGCTGACTCGCTAAGAGTTGAAAGTAATCGCTTTGGCGTGCCACTTGAGCGCTTCATTAAACCCAAACTCGTATCAACATTTGCCGCTAACGCCATATCCCCTTTTAGCGTTTTTACGTCATAGCTACGGTAGCCTAATAAAGTAAAGTTGTCATTCAGTAACCATTGCAAAAACTCTAAGCTATTTTCTTTTTCTTTTTTGGAGCACGGTGTTTTTGCTTTAGTGGTTTCAGCGATGACCGCTTTTAGGCGTTCTTTCATCGCCTGCCAATCATCAACCGTGATTGAAATATCACTTAACACAGAACGAAGATCTTTAGTGATATTATCTAAAGTTTTTTGTTCAGACTGACGGTCAATTTCAATGAAGAAAATAGTTTCTACCGAAGTCGAGTTTATCTTCTTGTCAGACGCTGCAGCTAATTCAGTGATGTTGTTATTCGCATCTCTTACTAGCTTAATTGGGCTGTTAATCATTAAATGTGGCGTCAATCCCAGACGGTTTAGTGCAATTCGAATAGAATCAACTAAAAACGGCATATCCTTGATGATAATTTCAATTACCGTGTGGCTAGATTTCCAGCCATGCTTAGAGACTTGTGGGTTGAAAACTTTAATCACAGGAGTATCGTCCTGATGATTATTTAAAGAGTTCCACAAACTTAAAGTTGTACCGTACATATCACTGTCGTTGCGATGAGCAAGATCTAATGTTGATATGTTGTTGTATAGAAGATCAGCGAACTGCTCTACTAAGGGAGCCGTTTCTGCCGGAACTTTTTGTTTAATTAATTGTGCTACGTTGGAAAGTATCACAGAGGGTAAACCGTCTACTAACGCCATACCGTTTTCCTTATTGGACAAAACGCTTGAAATAATTTGTATATTTTTATATCTGTCTATGAGAATAGAACATTATGGGGATTTTATTAATAATTCTAGGCTTTTGCGAGCGATTTTTTGTTGGGATGTGTGATAAAGATGTTAGCTAGATATTGCAATGTACATAAAAGGCTATTGATTATGCAAAATCCATAAATAGAAAATGGCCAATAGGCCATTTTCTTGTTTAATTATGCACGAATCTATTCACTATTTTTTTTGAAATATTTTGCCCTACTCTTGCTTTTTCCACAAGAAAGAAGCCAACGCAGGCAATACTGTAACCGCAGCTAACATATTTACTAAAAACATGAAAGTTAACAATACCCCCATATCCACCTGAAACTTCAAATCTGAGAAAAACCACGTTGACACGCCAATGGCCAACGTCACACCTGTAATTAGCACTGCACTGCCGCGCTCATGAAGCGCTTGCATATAGGCGTCGTGAACACTAAGCCCTTCTCGCAATTTAACACTCATGGTAGATAAAATATAAATACCGTAGTCAACACCAATACCAACACCAAGTGCAATAACAGGTAGGGTAGACACCGTTAATCCAATATCTAATACCGTCATTAACCATTGTGCCAATGTTGAAACAATGTACAACGGCAATACTACAGATATGGTTGCTCTTATGCTCCTAAAGCTTATCAAACACAATAAAATCACCGCAGCATACACATAAATCATCATAGGCGTTTGCGCAGCTTCAACCGCTTCATTGGTTGCAGCCATAACGCCTACAGGACCCGACGCTAGTTTGAATGTAAGCAATTCAGAATCAAGTCGAGCAATTTGCGCTTTCGCTGCATCAACCACACGGTTAATCGTTTCCGCTTTATGATCTGCCAAGAACAAAATAATCGGCATCACACTACATTCGTTATTCAATAAACCAGTTGAACTAGGAATATTTGACAACGACTGTGCCAACGAATATTGATTAGGCGAAATGATGCGCCATTTCAAATTTCCCTCGTAATATCCAGCATTAAGTAACTTCATTACTTTAGGCAAGCTCATCGCTGACTGAACACCATCGACATTTTCCATATGCCATTGAAATTCATCCATCGTGGTTAAAATGGAGGAATCAGTACAAGCGTTAGCACTCGTTTCAACAATAACTGACATATAATCAACACTAATGGCATATCTGTCAGTAATGAGGAAGGTATCCTGGTTATAACGGGAATGCTCATGCAATGCCGGGGCACCTGCATGCAACTCACCGATTTTCAGGTTTTGTGAGAAATAAAAGCCCAAAACGAAAAGCACCGCGGTGATCATTAAAATAACGGAGGCGACTCCCCTGTTGCTCACGGCAGCCATAACACGCCATATTGTTGACTCTGTATTGCCGACTTTAGGTTTATCTGCGTCATCACGATGCGCTACTTTCAAGTAACTGATTAACACAGGCAATAGCAATAAGTTAGTCAGTATTATTACCGCAACGCCGAGTGACGCGGTGATTGCAAGTTCGCGAATAATGCCAATATCTATCGACAGTAACGTAATAAAGCCAACCGTATCAGATAATAATGCAATACCACCGGGAATTATTAGAATTCTAAAGCTAAGCTGTGCAGCCTCTTTTGAAGAAAATCCTTCTGCCACTTTTTTGCCTATGGCGTTTATCATTTGTACGCCATGACTCACCCCTATCGCAAATACCAAAAAAGGAACGAGAATTGACATGGGATCTAAGCCAAACCCTATCGTAGACAATAATCCCATTTGCCATATAACCGCTATAAGCGAACAAGCAATTGGCAGAAGCGTCAAAGATATTGAACGACAGAAGAAAAATACCATTATGCTCGTAATCGCGATAGCAATGCCAAAGAAAGTAACAACCCCCTTTGCGCCTTCAGCGACATCACCAACCATTTTGGCAAAGCCAATGATATGAACGGTAATATTGCCCTTTTCAAATGTCTTACGAATGTCATTTTCCAAAATCGGGGCTAAAGCTAATGAGTCAAGCTTTTCACCTGTTTCAGGGTTATTTTCCATTAGCAGCGCCGTTACCATCGCACAACTATAGTCGTCGGCAACTATTCGCCCTACAATGCCAGCTTTTTCGATATTCGCTTTAACAACCGCTAATCCAGCCTGATCCGCAACAAAATCCGCTGGTACAACGGGTCCCCCCGCAAAGCCGTCTTCTACAACTTCAACAAATCGAGTGCTCGGTGAAAAAAGCGATTTAACTTGTGTCCGCTCAACGCCAGGAATGAAAAACAGCTGATCATGGACACCTTTTAACGCAGTAAAAAATTCCTCATTAAAAATATCACCTTCTTCATGGCACACTGATATAAGTACATTATTTGCACCGCCAAAATTGCTCTGGTGCTTTAGATACGTTTTCATGTACTCATGATTGAGAGGAATATTTTTAGTAAATGCGGCATCTAGTTTTATTTGCGATGCTTGGTAGATTAAAAAGACAGTAGCTAGTACGAATGCCAAAATAACAAACATTCGATGCCTAAAAACACCTATTTCAATGCGATTAATTAACGAGTTTACATTCATTTTATTACAACTTTACCTGCATCACTTTAATACCCGCTTCTGAAGCAACTACAATCGTGTCTCTAAAAAGACAGGCTGCCATCAACGCCTTACCATCATCTTGTACTAATGCACTAAAGGATTGTCCGTCATCACTGCTCTTAAGCATTACGCCATTGTTACCAAACAATAAAATATGCTGTTCACCAGCAAGTAATACATCATTAAGTAACGCGGTATGATTGGTAGCGATATGTTGCCAAGGCGTGCCGTTAGTCAAACTTCTAAAAACATTTCCACGTAAGCCTACAGCGAGTAAATTACCCGCTTGCGTCCTTGAAATATCATAAAACGAGCCTTTGTAGATATCATCAAGTCGTTGCCAAGTTTTGCCAAAATCCTGACTCTTAGCTAATAAACCAAATTCACCTGCTAAATAGGACGTTCTGCCATCAATATAAAACCGATTAAAATGCGGCAAAATACTGCTTCGTTCGTCCAAATAAGCAGCCTCATCTTCTTTTTTTAATTCCTGTAAATAGTCAAAATCTTCTTGCGGCAGTAATGACACATGGAATTCTTGTTGCCAAGTTTTTCCACCATCATTCGTTCTGAAAAACATCCCGTAAGCACCTACGGCAATCCCTTCCATATTGTTACGAAATGAAATATCCAACAGTGGCTTTTGAGTCTCAGGTAAATATTGCTGAACTTGCCATGAAAAACCGCCGTCGTTGGTATGTAGAATTAATGCTCCATGTCCTACTGCCCAACCATGTCTACTATCAGAGAAAGTAACAGCCGTTAACGTATGTCTTGTCGGCACACTCATCTGTTGCCACGAATCTAAGGTTGTCGCTCTGACAATATGCCCTCTCTCACCTACAGCAATCATGAATTCATTGTTCACATTCGTGATGTCTAACAATAGTGATTTCGTCGCTGATTGAGACTCAATTGCGGGCTGCATCATGTCATCTGCTAACGCAGTGACGTTAAGTGATAATAGTATTAGTCCTACTAAAAACTTCATTCAAATATAAACCTAACTAAAACAGAATGAAAAATGGCTGAACAAGTCAGCCATTTTCGATAAGCATTTGAGCTACTTATTGTCTCGCTCTAATGCTCTCTTTGTGAACTGTATATCTTTCAGCTTAGCTGAAAAATCATACATGTCAGCCTCATTATCTAAACCAATAGCAATATAGCGCTTAGATTGTAGATCATGAAACACTTCAAGAGTTGACCATTGAGTCGGCACTTCATAGTAATTCAAGCCATGTGCCACGCCAACGCGATAGAGTTCGTCACGGTCATCGTATATGTCAGTAACCGCAATTTGCCAGCTATCTTCATCGATAAAAAATACACGTTTTTTATAAATGTGACGCGTGTTTTCCTTAAGATTGGCTTCTACTACCCAAACACGGTGTTTCTCATAACGCACATGCTCAGGGTTGATATGACCCGCTTGAACTATGTCATCGTACTTCAACTTGTCGCTGTGTAAACGGTAATCGTTATATGGAATCAATAGTTCTTGTTTGCCTTTCAATGTCCAGGTATAACGGTTCGGTGCACCATTAAACATATCGAAATCATCGGTTGTACGTAAGCCATCGGCTGCAGTACCTGGTGCATCATAAGCTACAGTAGGCGCTTTCTGTGCACGACGAACACCTTTGTTATAAATCCATGCTTGTCTTGGCGTTTTAATTTGGTCCATTGTTTCGTGCACTAAAAGTGCAGTACCGACCAACTTAGACGGCTCTGTTACTTTCTGCTTGAATTTAAACAAGATATTTGTTTCTTGTAACTCTTCTGGAGAAGCGCCTTTCGTGCCATATGGCAGCATTAATTGGTCGTCGAAACCAATATAAGTAAAATCACCTGAAGCAGTTGGTGTAACCTGGCCACCTTGACGAGTAATGGCCTCACCACGATAGCGTAATATGTGGTTCCATATTGCTTCTAACCCGTTAGCAGGAATTGGGAATGGAATACCTACTGCTGCACCTTGAATACCGTTACCGTCTTCAATTAACTCAGCACGTACTGCATTTGCCAATGTAGCTTCAAATACATGTTGAGGGTATGAAGCTGAACGACGTGTCTTATATACATTCATCTTGAAGGTATCAGGATACGCTTTAAATAATGCTAACTGCCCTGGCGTTAGTATTGACTTGTACTGCTCTACGTTTGCAGCGGTAATCGTATACTCTATTTTATCGGCAGGATACGGATCTAAGTGATGCATCCCCGGCGTGTAACCATCTGGTGCCTTTTGAATACCACCAGTCCACTCTGGAATACTGCCATCAGCATTACCGGCACGTACAGCACCAAATGGCGTTAATTCTGCGCTAAGCTTTTTAGCTTGCTCCGCGTCAATTTTTGCATTGGCAGCACCTGATAAAGTAAGCGCTACTGCCATTGATAATAAGGTTAATTTCTTCATTGTTATTATGCCCTTACAAAGAATACTTGATGTTGAAAGATACGTAGTCACGATCAGATACCTGGTTAGTTGTACCTACGCCACCCCAGAAGCCGTTATAGCTAATATCAGCTGACCATGTGCTTTGATAGTCAAAAGCTACGCCAACAGATACTGACTTTCTATCTTCAACAAACAAAAATAATGGATCTGGTGTAATACCATTTACGTCATGAGAAAATACGACGCGCGGGCTCATATTAATACCAGAAAATACGTTACTGTAATCTAATTTACCAACTAAGCGGTAACCCCAAGCAAACTCACTAGGGAATGGATTTGTCTCAACACCATCTTGAACAGCTAAATTCAAACCAGCTGCGTTAGACACGCCGCCACTTCTCGCAGTTCCTGGACCATTTAAACGCAAGGTATCCGGATCTGGCATATCCTGAATATTGATACCACCAACTTCAAGTAATGTAGTAAATTGGCTTGCACCTAGAGTAGGTCCCCAGAAACGCGTCATAGTGACTTGTGCTTGAAGTGTATCTGACAAGATAAAACCGTCAGCGGTTTCTCCTGGCTGATGAACAGGCATTTGAGAAATACCATCAAACGCCGCATAAGCAGGATTCCCTGTATTGGCAAGTTGTTGTGGCATTGCCGCAAAGAGTAACTCTACATCGTCGATTTGCAATGGTTCGTCTTGACGGTATGACATCTCACCCGCAATCGCCGTATCCCAAAGCGTTGTATTGAAGCTCATTGCATATAACTTGATATCTTCTGGATAAGCAAGTTGAACCTTAGAAAAGGCAGTTAGTTCATGATAATTATCTTCAGTCACAGATCCTGCGGCTAACATAGTTAAATCATGCGCAATTGATTCAGCAGAGAAGTTTGCAGTAACCCCTGAAAATAATGGGCGTCTGCTGTGATAATTCATGTGATAAAGGCTGACTTCAGTGTCGTTGAATTCTGGTAAATACCAAGACAGTCGCACACCATATTGTCCACCATCTTCTGGCTCTAACGCACTTTTATCACCGGCAGCCTTTAACGTTAACTTAGTAGGATACGCTAAATACGCAGAGCTTGCGGCAGCCATCAAAGCAGGATCGCCTGAGCGCATCATACCGCCAATTTGGTTTAAGCCTGCGAGTAAGAAATCCAGATCCATATCCGGGTTACCAGTGAATCCTAATTGAATATTATTATAGTGTCCGCCATCGCCAGCAAAATCGTTAGTCGAGAAGTAGCTTCCCGGCGCTGGTAATACTGTCTTTTCCCAATCATATTGGTAAAACATTTCAACACTAAAGTTTTCACTAACACCTAGTGAAGCAAATACAGCGCCGAATGGAATAAAGGCTTCAACTAGTTCAGCACCAGGCGCTTTCAAGCGAGCAATATCAACAGGATTAATTTCACTGATACCGTGAGAAATTAACGTACTCTCACCCCAACCAATGATTTGCTGACCAACTTTAACAGAGAAAGGCATTTCGCCTATTTCAAAGTCACCGTAGAAATAGGCGTCTAATAAACGGATATCACGACAAACTTGTTCTTTTGCTTCGTCGTCTCGACAAGGGTCGTTATTCACACCTGAAACTAGATTGTCCCAAGGGCGATCAGAATCCATCATTTCAAAATCATAAAAGTACATACCACGAACAAACAAGCCCATATTGTCTTTTTTGATTTCTAATTCGTGCGTACCTTTAAACAAGCGAGAGAATGTGTCGCCAGCATCATAATTTAAATTACCAAGGTCACCGTTATTTGAATAACCCCCTTGGCCATCCCATAGCGTTGCAGAATCTGGTGAAGGGTTTAATGCAGGATGATAGTTTGATAATTCGAAACCATTGTTCAGGTTGTTAGACTTACCAACATTATCGTTCCAGTTACGATCTTCTACTCGCCAACTTGCCCCGACTGAAAAAGTCGAGTTAAATCGAATATCAAAATCACCAAGTTCAAAATTAGTTGCGTTTACTTGCGTCATACCAGCAAGTAACAAAGCGGTAGAAATACCTAACGCCAACGGTTTTTTTGCAAACCTTTTAGTTGGGCTTTGTTTCATTATTCTCTCCCCAGACCCGAAACAGAGTTGTTTTCTTTTTATTCTATTAATCCACTATAGTGGTATGAAACAATAATTGCATCATTTTACATGCTAAGCAAGGGTTATATTAGTAGCGCAATGTCCTGAATTTTAATGACTTGCGTTGCACAATCGACCAAATAAAAAAGCCCGTTTAAAACACTTGTTTCAAACGGGCTTTTTTAGACCCTACCTACGATGAAAGTGGCTAGCACTAGTGCTTTGCTCGCAGTGACTTATATGTACAAATATTCACCTATTGGTCAGACCACTGTTTAAAGCAAATGCTCTAATCCGAGATTTTAGTCAGTGATACAAACCGACTATTTTTCGTCTCTAAGCAAAAATGCCCATAAATTCCGACATGGGTTAAAAACTTTCTTACGTGCATTGCGGGGAATTTCACTCTCTGTCCTTGTGTTGTTGTAACAACAATATTCTGAACTTTCCCCAAGTAATACGGCCGAAATTCGTCGGCCGAAATTGCCATTGAAAAATAATATTTCACAGTACTGCCATCTTACTTTAATGTTGCATCTAACTTTTCTTTTAAGTCTTTTGACAGTTCTGGTAGCTGTGCGATTTGCTGTACTTCTGCTTTCATTGCTTGCTGAGTCATGTCATCAAAACCACCAAATTGAATTAACTGCGTGACTAACCGTGACGCTACTTGTGGATTTATCTTATCCAACTTCTTTACTTGCTCAGCAATAAGCTTGTACCCTCTACCCTCAGCGCAATGAAAATGTTTAGCATTTCGGATCGAGAAAGCGCTTAATAGCGCGTGAACTCGGTTTGGATTAGCAAAATTAAACAGCGGGTGAACAAGTAGCGCTGACATTCTTTCAAAAATATCATCACCTTGGTAATTAGCTTGAATCGCAAACCATTTATCCATAACTAAATTATTCGCATGCCAAGCTGACTCAAAATCACTCATAAGCGAATCAAACCCAACTTGTGGGAACTTAGCGCCAAGGCTAAGTGCAGCCAAAGTGTCAGTCATGTTATCACTTGCTTTATATTGTTCAGGAATCAATGATTGATACTGATCTAGTTTTACCAAATATGAAAAACAGGCATTTCTTAACGCTCGCTTACCGACGGCAGCACCATGATACTCATATCTAGCTTGGTGGAGTTGTTCATATAGTGAACGTAATTCATTATGACAGGCGTTAGCAATAGCTAGCTCGACATATTCTATCGCAGCAACAACACGTTGAGGTTGCGCATTTTCAACTAGGTCAACAATCTCGCTAAAGCTCGGTAACAACAGTTGCTCGGCTTTAAAAGCAGGGTCAGAGTTTGACGATAAAATTGTATGCACCACATTAATCAAGCTTTGAGGTAGCTGATAGTTACTGTTGTTTACCCGTTTAACGATATGTTCACTAAATAATCGATTGCTTGCGTCCCAGCGACAGAACTCATCTTTGCCACTTAAAATAATTGTTTCAAGTTCAACATCGGTTTGTTGTATGTCCAAACGAACTGGGGCAGAAAAATTACATGGAAGTGCCAATACCGGCTTTGAGTTAACGTTGTCAAAATGCCAAGTGTTAGACTCAGCTTTTAATTCGAGCAAATGTGATGTCGAATTACCGCTCTCTATCAGCTCAACTTTTACAGGAATGTGCAGAGGAAGTTTTTCAGGCTGATTTGCCGATGGTTTGTTTATTTGTGTAATAGTAACAGAGTAACGTTTTCTTTCAGTATCGTACGTATCTTCTACCTTTATCTTAGGTGTACCAGATTGGCTGTACCACTGTTTAAACATCGTTAAATCTGTATTTGATGCATCTGCCATCGCATTAACAAAGTCATCACATGTAACAGCTTGACCATCATGGCGCTCGAAATAGAGATCCATCCCTTTTCTAAAGTTTTCCTCACCTAAAATGGTATGAATCATCCGAATGACTTCCGCCCCTTTTTCATAAACGGTAAGCGTATAAAAGTTATTCATCTCCATTACTTTTTCTGGGCGAATTGGATGTGCCATTGGCCCTGCATCTTCGGCAAATTGACTTGACCGGAGCACGCGAACATTTTTAATTCGTTCAACTGATGAGGAATGCATATCAGCACTAAACTGTTGATCACGAAACACAGTTAACCCTTCTTTTAAACTTAATTGGAACCAATCTCGGCAAGTTACACGGTTCCCTGTCCAGTTGTGAAAATATTCATGGGCGATTACGGCTTCAATGTTAAAAAAGTCGGTATCAGTCGCCGTCTTGTCGTCAGCCAAAACATATTTGCTATTAAATATATTTAAACCTTTGTTCTCCATGGCGCCCATATTAAAGAAGTCAACAGCGACAATCATGTAGATATCGAGATCATATGCTAAGCCAAATACCTCTTCATCCCACTTCATCGACTTTTTAAGTGATGCCATTGCGTGATGTGCTTTACTCAAATTGCCTTTATCAACGAAGATCTCCAAGGCAACTTGTTTTTGTTCACTTGTTGTATAACTGTCAGTAAGCTTATCGAAATCCCCTGCGACCAACGCAAATAAGTAGGCAGGCTTTGGAAACGGATCATGCCATGTAGCAAAGTGTCGTTCATTATCAATGTCTCCATAAGCAATTTTATTACCATTTGCCAGTAAGTATGGATACGCCTTTTTATTACCAATGATCTTGGTGGTAAACACAGACATGATGTCAGGTCGATCAAGGTAAAATGTAATGCGTCTAAATCCCTCTGCCTCACATTGCGTACAAAAAGCGCCACCTGATTTATACAAGCCTTCTAAGGCTGTATTTTCTACAGGATTAATTTCAGTAACTATTTCAAGGTCGAACTCGTCATATGAAATCGACATAGACAAGGTCTTTTCTGTCAGCAAATAAAGTTCCGCAGGTAACGCATGACCATTAATGGCAACTGATTCTAGCTTTAGGTGCTCACCATTCAACACCAATTCACGGTTCCCCC
>NZ_JBQRUN010000028.1:0-31217 GCF_053485835.1 Thalassotalea fusca | reverse complement strand
CAAATAACCTTTCACATGCTGTGGGGGTAATAATTCCACCGTATGTCCCTTTTCCAACAACAGCCTTGCCCAATAATGAGCGCTTGAGCAGGCCTCCATCGCTACCTTGTCAAATTTAAGTGTTGAAGAGCTTTAATAACCGAGCTCTTGATACTGTACCTTTTTTCTCAACGCGACCTTGTCTGTTTAAAAGTACGAAACTAAAAGAATGTTTTGCTAAATCTATTGCTTAATGCAGAGACTAATACAGCGCTAGAAATCAATTGATTGAGCTTTATCAGTGCATATGGCTATTTAACTTGTTAGAATTTGTCCCATCGAAAATTTGATTAAGTTCCTATGGCAATAAATTGGTTTCCTGGGCATATGCATAAAGCCCAAAAAGAAATAAAAGAAATTCTTCCACAAATTGATGTGGTAATTGAGGTTTGTGACGCTAGACTGCCGTTTAGTAGCGAAAATCCAATGATCACTGAAATTAGGGGAGATAAACCGCTGATAAAGATTTTGAATAAATCAGATTTAGCGGACCCTCAGTTAACGAAGCAATGGTTAGAATACTTAGAGTCGCAACATAATGTTAAAGCTATTGCTTTAACTACTGAACAGCCTTCTGTAGCCAAAACTCTGCCTAGCCTGATACGTAAATTAGTGCCAAATAAAGACGAAACAGGCAAGCAAATAAACGTAGTTATTATGGGAATTCCGAACGTCGGAAAGTCAACATTGCTTAATACGCTAGTAGGCAAGTCAAAGGCCAAAGTCGGTAATGAGCCCGCGGTAACTAAAGGACAGCAGCGTATTAGGCTAGAAGATGGTTTATATCTTTATGATACGCCAGGTATGTTGTGGCCAAAGATTATTAATGAAAATAGTGGCTATCGTTTAGCAATCACTAGTGCTGTGAAAGATACGGCCTTCGATCATGAAGAAATTGCCTGCGTTGCTGCTGAGTACTTACTCACTGCTTATCCTGAACGACTCATCGATCGCTATAAACTTGAAGAACTACCTGAGCGAGAAGTAGAACTAATAGAAGCTATTGGTCGTAATCGGGGCTGTGTTAAGAGTGGAGGGCATGTCGATTTTCATAAAGCTTCAGCTATATTAATTAATGAGATTCGAGATAAAACTCTAGGTGCTTTGACTTTTGAGACACCTGATATGATCGAAAAAGAAATTGAATATTTCGCGGAATTAGAAGCGAAAAAAGTTGCTGAGCGAGAAGCACGTAAACTCGCACGTGGTCGTGGCCGTAAAAATAAACGTAAATAATAAGAGATAAGCCAATGGATAGATTATTTGAGTTACACTCGCTACTTGTAAAAGACTGCATTGAAGTGATGGATTTGCCGTTGAGTAAACTATTACTTATGAATGACAAAAATTATCCATGGCTCATCTTAGTGCCAAGAGTACATGATGTCACGGATATCTACCAACTGGATTGGGAAGAACAACAGCAGCTACTTAATGAGTCAAGCATGATCAGCGAAGTAATGATGCAGTTGTTTGACGGAAAGAAGATGAATGTAGCGGCATTAGGTAATATTTGCCCGCAATTGCATTTACATCATATAGTGCGTAAAGAAGGGGATAACGCATGGCCTGCGCCTGTATGGGGTGCTGCTCCGCCAGAGCCTTATTCTGAAGCGGAGCAAGCTGAGCTTATGCAACAGCTCACTCAAACAATTGAAGTGATACTTAGCAAGTAGCTTTTATGCTACTTGCTGTCTATTGTTTTCCACCTGATCTAACGATTGCTTCAAATCTGCAATCATATCATCCACATTTTCTAATCCCGCAGAAATTCGAATCAGACTATCACTGATACCAGCGTCTCTACGCTCTTCAGGAGAGTATGGCGAGTGTGTCATTGATGCAGGGTGCTGAATCAATGATTCGGCATCACCTAAGCTTACTGCTATTGAAAACAGTTCCATGCGGTTAATGAATGCTGCACCACCTGCAAGGTCAGTGTTTAGCTCAAAGGCGATTACACCGCCAGCGGCTTTCATCTGATTACCTATATATTTATAACCACAGTGCGATTTAAGACCTGGGTAATAAACTTTTGATACAGCAGGGTGCTGTTCTAAGAACTCCGCAACTTGTTGTGCATTTTGACAGTGGCGTTCAACTCGAATTGGCAGTGTCTTTAAGCCACGTAAAATTAGCCATGCATCGTGTGGGCTCATTGTGGCACCGATGTCTTTAAGGGCCGTGAGCTTTATGTGTTCGATCATATCTGCTTTACCGCAGATAATACCTGCTACCACATCTCCATGACCGTTTAAGTACTTAGTTGCACTATGAATAATAATGTCAGCGCCATATTTAGCCGGTTGCTGTAGTACAGGCGTCATAAAAGTATTGTCGACGATTGAAATCAGGTCATGTTTCTTTGTGATTGCTAAGATTTTCTCTAAATCTAATACCACCATATTTGGATTTATTGGGCTCTCAAGAAAAACGACTTTGGTATTGGTTCTTATTTCTTTTTCAATGGCTTCAGGGTCTGTCATATCAACAAATGATACTTCAATGCCGAACTTAGTTAGCATGTGACTAAGTAAAGCGAAAGAACAGCCATATACCGCTTTTGAAGATATTACGTGGTCACCACATGACAAATTCGCAAGCAGGGCGCCTGAAACTGCAGCCATGCCTGTGGCTGTTGCCGCTGCATCTTCCATGCCTTCCATTTCTGCAACACGCATTTCAAGTTGGCGTGTAGTTGGGTTTCCTAAGCGTGTGTATATGTAACCTTCTGACTCACCGGCAAAGCGTTTTGCACCTTGCTCAGCGTTTTCAAAAATAAATGTAGACGTTTGATAAAGCGGCGTTGCCAATGAACCAAATTGTTCATCATTGATTCTTCCTGAATGAATGGCTTGTGTTTCGATATGCTTGCTCTTAGTCATAATAATCTCTGTTGTGTATTTTATTATTGTTGTCTGTAGTAATAAGCGCACACTTTCATGTGTACTGCGATTTTGATGTCATAGAAAGAGCAATAACCGAGCCACACGTTAAAGTTTATTAAAAACAATGGGTTATTTGTTTTATAGGTTGTTGTGATTAAATCGTTGTAATAATATTATTACGATTCTGAATCGATAGTAGGCGTTTTCTCATGATAAACAGCGTGCTTGCGAAGGTAAGTGCCTGAAATAATGTGTTTGTAATAAAAAGATTACGGTGTAATATTTGTATTACGAATGGCGCGTTCTATTTAATGCTAAGGCATTGGGAGAGTGCCTAGAAGAGTATTATTAAAAGGTAAGGCAATCGTTGAAAGTAGAAATTCAATCCAGTGATCGCATAGGCATATCGCAAGAGATCCTTTCAGTTTTCGCTGACAATTTGTGGAATCTCAAGGCTATAGAAGTAGAAACATGTGTGACTTATGTCAACATTGAGAACGAAGACGTTTCATTAAACGACATACAGCAAGCACTAACACGTATTAGTGGAATATTCAGTTGTGCAGAAATTTCGTTGATGCCTGCCGAAAAGCGCGAAAATCATTTACAGGCGTTATTGTCTAGAATTCCTGATCCGATCATCGATGTTGATGAGCACGGTAAGATCCTTGCGGGTAATAGAGCTGCGTTAGCACTGTTACCTGAATCGGGCGAAAGTGTTGTAGGAAAAAACATAGAGCGCTTTATTAACGTGCGACATGATGAATTGTTAATTGCAGCAGAGCAGAGTATTTCAGTTACCTTTGCGGAACAACCTTATATAGCAGATATTAATCCAGTCGTCTCAAATGGGAAGGTTACTGGGGCCGTTATTTCGCTCAAATCAATTCAAAAACTTGGACGACAAATTTCAGTAATGCAGTCATCTTCTGATGATTCAATGGCGCGTATCTTGGGCGAGTCTGAAAAAATCTCGTTGGTGAAATCACAAACCAAACGTTTTGCTGAACTAGAGTTACCCGTATTGATTACAGGAGATACAGGGACTGGCAAGGAATTAGTGGCTCGTGCACTACATCAAGAAAGCCGACGTAAGCAGGCCCCTTTTTTAACAATTAACTGCGCTGCATTACCAGAACAACTGCTCGAAAGTGAACTTTTTGGCTATGCTCCAGGGGCATTTTCTGGTGCGTCTAAAGCAGGAAAACCTGGGCTATTTGAAATGGCGGAAGGCGGTACAATTTTCTTAGATGAAATCGCTGAAATGTCTGTTTATCTTCAAGCTAAATTATTACGGTTCTTGCAAGATTATAGTTATCGCAGAGTGGGCGGCACCAAAGAGCGTAATGCTAATGTTCGCGTGATTAGTGCAAGTCACCAAGATTTTGAACAACTTATAGTCAAAGGTGCTTTTAGAGAAGATTTATATTATCGCCTAAACGTGTTAAAACTTTCGTTGCCTGCATTAACGGAACGTATTAGCGATATTCCTATATTGGTAGAACACTTTACAACTATCGCAGCAAAACAGGTCAACATATCTACGCCGTGTTTTGATGAGGACGCCATGAATACGCTGTTAAGCTACACGTGGCCTGGCAATATAAGACAACTCGAAAATTTCATTTTTAGAATTGTGGCATTGTCAGATGTGCAAGTGCTTGATAAAAATATGGTCAATTCGTTGCTTTTCGATTCTGACAACAAAGCGAAAGTTGAACCATCAACTACAGAAGAAGTTACCAGTTGGGCTGATGCGCAAGCACACTTTGAGAAGCAGCTTTTACAACAGTTATTGCCCTATTATCCAACAACACGTAAACTCGCTAAACGATTACAAGTATCACATAATAAGGTCGCAATGAAATTAAGAGAATATAATTTGTCTCGTTAGCTGACCTCGCATTAGATAATAAAAATAATATGTACAATCTAGAAATTATTAGCACAGAAGTCGCGATTTCAGGCGGCAAGTTATATGTCAGACAATGGCGCCCTGAAATATTACAAAGCCATACACCAATATTATTAATACACGACTCCTTAGGCTGTATAGATTTGTGGCAAGACTTTCCTGAACGGTTGGCATTGGAATTAGGCCGAGAAGTCATTGCATATGATCGACTAGGGTTTGGTCGGTCTACGGTTCGGCAAGATCATATTTCGTTGAACTTTATTGATCAGGAAGCTCAAACTGTCTTTCCTGAACTGTGTGCAGCACTCAATTTAACGCGTGTTTTACTTTTAGGTCACAGCGTAGGTGGCGGCATGGCGATCGCGATGGCTGGTAGCACGAATAACTCAGAATTAATCGATGCAGTGGTTACAATATCTGCTCAAGCTTTTGTTGAAGACAGAACAATTGCAGGCATTAAACAGGCTCAAGATTTCTTTCAATCCGAAGGGGCTATAGCCAAACTAGAAAAATATCATGGAGATAAGGCGACATGGGTACTGAGTAGCTGGATAAACACTTGGTTATCACCCAGTTTTAGGGCATGGAACCTTGATAAACATTTAGCAAATATTCGTTGCCCCATTCTGGCAATTCATGGTGAGGAAGATGAGTATGGTTCAACAGATTTTCCGATTCATATTGCGTATAAAGCTAAAGGTTATTCACAAGCTCGGATTTTGGAAAATACAAAGCACACACCTCATAAAGAAAAGCCGACAGAAGTATTAGCGCTAATATCTAGCTTTTTAATGAGCATTGGTCAAACAGTTGAGTCTCAAGAAATTGTTGCAGTTTAAGCTTGTATTAGTTTGGCAGGCTTGCGCTTATTTGCGATTGAACTATTTGTCTAAATTCCGATTTGTCCATCCCAATTTTCACATCAGGGTGATACAGAAGTCGAATTAAGCGTTTGTCTATAGACGAAAACTCAGTTGTAAAACTCCACTTTTGAAAGAAAATACTGTCTTTATATCGATAAGAGTCATTCATTAAGCCTAATGATTGTGTTAGCTCTTCCCTAAGCAAATGCTTTTGAGCGCGTTTGTTTTTTGTACGATGGGTATCTACGTACATAGACGCCTTATATATTGCATTTTGGTTATTCCAATAGACCCAAAATAGACCCCAGTTATCTTTTGTTTTTGATTTAGCATACGGCTCTATTAGTTCATATCCTTTCGCATCACCCAAGTACAAAACATAATTGGCCTGTTCCATGGTTTCTACACGGTAAATTGTAATTTCCTGAATAAGGTCATTAAGCTCTTCTATAATGCGCGTTAGTTCCAGTGATAGATAATCAGGGGTTTCACCAGCCACAAATATTTTTACGTCGGTCTGCCACTTTCTTAAATTACTATTGCTTGAACCGAATTCTGAACCAAATGCTATCTCTTCGAAATAGGACATTACCAGCTCTGATTGTAAGGTGAGTTCCGTTTCTTTCGGGGAGCTTTGCGTTGAAATAGGAAGGGTGCTACAGGCTGAAACTGTGAGTGCCAATGTTATGCAAGCAATTTTCAGGGCTCTCACGGCTTCTCCTTACATATTGTTCAAAACAGGGGGTGATCAATGATCTAATAATCGGAACAATAATTGTTTTACGTAGTGTGGTTCAAAAGGTTTATCACACAATGCGTTTACACCATCTTGCTCAATATTGGCTAAATGCGCATCATTGCTTTCACTAGTTACCATTAAAATAGGAATATGTGATTGCGTACTTTGCTCTCTAATGTATCTACTAAGTTCTCGCCCATCAACTTCAGGCATATTAAAATCAGTGACAACTAAATCGAACATGTTCTCTTTGAGTAACTCTATGGCCTCACTACCGTCAATCGCTTCTGTTACTTTCAATAACCCTAGGTTATTCAATACGCGCTTGATATGTTTTCTTGCAAGCTTACTATCGTCAACCAGCAGTACGCGAATTTCATGAACATCAAAGTATTCAAGTTCAAGTTCGTTGTCAGAAAGTAAATCAATCGTATTGCTGATGGCTGCGTGTAGGTGTTTTGATGTGAAAGGTTTAGGTAGAATAGCGATTACACCAGATTGCTTAAACTCTTCCAAATGCTGACGTTTATGCTCACTGGAAACCAGCATAAATGGAGTATCATTGTTTAATTTACATTGCTTACAGTGCTTGAGCAATTCAAGCGCAGTTCCTTCTTCAAAATACATACTGCTGGCAATCAAGTCATAATGATGCTGATTAATGCTATTCATTGCATCCGTATAGCTTTTTGCCAAAGTGATATTTGTCACATCATGTTGTTGTAGTTGGCCGATGATTATTTTGCTTTGTGTATCAGAGGGCTCGATAAGCAAAATCGATAGGTCTTGTGGTTGAATATTCGTCATAAAGTCTATTAACCTCCGATGAATTTGACCTTGAAACCAGCTTTTTCTAGCACTGCTTGAATGGTGTCGCGTTTATCGCCTTGTACTTCAATGGTTTCACCTACTACGCTGCCACCACTACCGCAGCTTTTTTTGAGCTTAGTTGCAAGTGCCTTAAGCGCCTTTTGGTCTAATCCTAAGCCGCTAACAACCATAACACCTTTGCCTTTACGACCTTTAGTTTCACGTCTTACTTTGGCAATACCGTCACTTGGGGTGATATGTTCTTTTTTTTCTTCTGTGATCTTACCGACACCTGTCGAGTATACTAAGCGACTATCATTCTGTGTCATTCTACAATTACTTCTCTATATAAATAGTTGTTGTTACTGTTAGCATTGTAGGTGGCTAACTACCATTAGTAAAACAAAAAACCACTCCGAGGAGTGGTTTTTAATGTCACAAAATTGTGTAGTTATAGCTTGGCTTCGAGTTCTGGTAGAACGTCAAATAAATCACCTACAATGCCATAATCAGCTACCTGAAAGATTGGTGCTTCGGCATCTTTGTTAATTGCAACGATGACCTTCGAGTCTTTCATACCCGCTAAGTGCTGAATCGCACCACTGATACCAACTGCAATGTAAAGATCAGGTGCTACAATTTTACCTGTTTGACCTACTTGCATATCATTTGGTACAAAACCTGCGTCAACTGCTGCGCGTGATGCACCAATTGCAGCGCCTAGCTTATCTGCTATGCCTTCTAATAACTTGAAGTTCTCGCCGTTTTGCATACCGCGGCCACCAGAAATAACAACACCAGCAGCGCCTAAGTCAGGGCGTTCTGATTTTGTTAGTTCATCGCTTACATGGCTTGAAGTGCCAGCATCAGTCGCTTTATCAAGAGCAACTACTTCTGCGCTGCCGTCAGTAGCTACGGCATCAAATGCTGTCGCACGAACAGTGATTACTTTCTTGCTATCTAAACTTTGTACGGTAGCAATGGCATTACCTGCGTAGATAGGGCGCACAAACGTGTCTGCTGATTCAACACCAATGATGTCAGAAATCTGTGCAACATCTAACAGTGCAGCCACGCGAGGCATAAAGTTTTTACCTGTTGTTAGTGATGTCGCAATAATGTGATCGTAATTTGCAGCAAGTTCCGTGACTAATAAACTTACATTTTCAGCCAGCTGATGTTCGTATGCCGCGTTATCTGCTACCAATACTTTGCGAACACCGTTAACTTTACTTGCTTGATCAGCTACTGCGCTACAGTTGTAACCAGCAACTAGTAAGTCAATGTCACCACCAATCGCCTGTGCCGCTGCAACAGTTTTTAGCGTATCTGCTTTTAACTCTGCATTATCGTGTTCTACGTAAACTAAAATGCTCATGAGATCACCTTCGCTTCATTTTTTAACTTTTCTACTAACTCATCAACGGTTTCAACCACAATACCCGCCGAGCGTTCTGCTGGTGGTGTTACTTTGATCAAGGTTGAGCGTGGTGATAAATCAATGCCGAAATCTGCGGCATTTTTAACATCTAACGGCTTACGCTTTGCTTTCATGATGTTAGGTAAAGAAGCGTAACGAGGTTCGTTCAAACGTAAGTCAGTTGTCACGATTGCTGGTAGGTTAAGTGCAACTGTTTGCAAACCACCATCAACTTCGCGTGTTACGTTTACTTTGTCGCCTTCAACTTTTACTTCTGAAGCGAATGTACCTTGAGGCATACCCGTCAATGCAGCAAGCATTTGACCTGTTTGGTTGTTGTCGCTGTCAATTGATTGCTTACCAAGGATAACAAGCTGAGGGGCTTCTTCTTCAACAACCTTTTGAAGTAACTTAGCAATGTGCAATGAATCTAGAGATTGGTCAGTGTCAATTTGAATAGCACGATCTGCGCCTAATGCTAACGCAGTACGTAATTGCTCCTGACATGATTTATCGCCGATAGATACTGCGATGATTTCAGTTGCCGTGCCAGCTTCTTTTAAGCGAACAGCTTCTTCTACAGCGATTTCACAAAATGGGTTGATTGCCATTTTAACATTGGCAAGGTCAACATTAGAATTGTCTGCCTTAACGCGAACTTTTACGTTATAGTCAATGACACGTTTGATGGGTACTAATACTTTCATCATGGCCTCTAATAGTGCTTGTTGTGTGGGTATAGTTCCGTGCTTTAGAGATTTAAAGCTAAACTTATTTTTAATATCTCAAAAGACTACTTGTAGATTACGTGTACGTCAACGTAAACTTTGTGTAATATGTGCAAAATTATCTAAATTACAGTGAATTGTCATATCAGCATAGACGCTATTGCTGAAAATTCTATCGCTGTGATACTATCAAACGGGTGTTTTAAAATCAAACGCCCGTTTTAAAGTAAGCGGTTTAAAACTTATGGGGGAAGTTATGGAACGCGAATCTATGGATTTCGACGTGGTAATTGTAGGTGCCGGACCAGCTGGACTAGCAACAGCATGTCGATTAATGCAACTCGCACAAGAAAACGAGCAAGAATTAATGGTGTGCGTAGTTGAAAAGGGCTCTGAAGTAGGTGCACACATTCTTTCAGGTGCGGTATTTGAGCCAAGAGCCTTAAACGAACTATTCCCGAATTGGCAAGAATTAAATGCTCCGCTAACAACTAAGGTTACCGGCGATGATATCTATTTGCTGAACGACGAAAGCAGTGCGATCAAGCTTCCCGGTTTTTCTGTGCCAAAAACCATGCATAATGAAGGCAATTATATTGCAAGCATGGGCAATATGTGTCGATGGTTGGCTGAGCAAGCAGAACAATTAGGCGTTGAAATATTTCCTGGCTTTCCTGCGCAAGAAGTGCTTTACAATGAGGATGGCAGCGTTGCTGGCATCATTACTGGTGATATGGGACTTGATCGTGAAGGCAATCAAAAAGACTCGTATGTACCAGGCATGGAATTACGAGCGAAGTATACGGTATTTGCAGAAGGTTGTCGTGGTCACCTGGGCAAGGAATTAATTAGTAAATTCAAGCTTGATGCGGATAAGTCACCTCAACATTACGGTATTGGTTTCAAAGAAATTTGGGATATTGATCCAAGCAAACACCAAGAGGGCTTAGTTGTTCATACTGCAGGCTGGCCGCTAGACAAGCATACCGGTGGCGGTGGTTATTTATATCATGCTGAAAATAATCAAGTGTTTGTTGGTTTAATTATTGATTTGAATTACAGCAACCCACATTTAAGTCCATTTGACGAGTTCCAGCGATATAAACATCACCCTAAAATTAGTCAGTATTTAGAAGGTGGCAAGCGTGTTTCATACGGTGCACGAGCAATGGCTAAAGGCGGGTTCAACTCTTTACCTAAAATGACAATGCCTGGTGGTTTATTAGTAGGTTGTGATGCTGGAACAATCAACTTTGCTAAAATCAAAGGTAATCATACGGCGATGAAATCAGGCATGATTGCCGCTGAAACAATCGCTGCTGCACTTAAGGCGGGTAAAGAGGGCGGAGATGAGTTAACTGAATACTCAGACAACTTTAAAAATTCATGGTTATATGAAGAGTTGTTTTCTACCCGTAACTTCGGTCCTGCAATGCATAAGTTTGGTACATTCTGGGGCGGAGTATTTAATACTATTGATCAGAACTTTTTCAATGGGAAATTACCGGTCAACTTCAAAGATGACTCTTTAGACCATGCACAATTGAAACTAGCGTCAGAGTCTATCGGTATTAATTACCCTAAACCTGACAATGTATTGAGTTTTGATAAGCTGTCATCGGTATTTTTATCAAATACTAACCACGAAGAAGAGCAGCCATGCCATTTGAAATTGACGGATGATAGTATTCCGTTAACGGTGAACTGGGAAAAATACGCGGAGCCAGCGCAACGATACTGCCCAGCTGGGGTGTATGAAGTTGAAGAGTCTGAAGGTGAACGTAAGTTTGTGATTAATGCACAAAATTGTATTCACTGTAAAACTTGTGACATCAAAGATCCTAGCCAAAATATCACATGGGTAACTCCTGAGGGGACTGGCGGTCCAAACTATCCGAACATGTAATTGCTTTGATAGATGAGAAAAGGGTGCTGTGCGCCCTTTTTTATTGATTGTTAGGAAAGTGTTGTGGCTAGTGATTCGCTGTCGTGGCTACCGATTCGCTGTCGAGGTTAAGTACAGTGTTTAGTGCTTAGAGCCGAACAGATTAAAATCACTCAAAATGTTAATTTGAGATTGAATTTCACTTTCTAATATATCTAGCTCAATCAGCTTAGTACAAAACGCATTAGCCTTAGACTCAAGACTGCTACTTTTTGAGTTAATCTCTAGCGCTAAGTCGTCACTCATCGACTCAACACGCTCGCCGACATTACCTGCACGTTGTTCATTGTTTTCATCTTCAACCGATTGATTGGCGACGGCTTCACCAACTGCACCCAAGATAGTTCCGATAGAATCGGTGACTATTTCTTCTATTTCTTGTTCAAATTCACCAGCAAAGATCTCGTCAAAATCATCAAGATCCTGTGGTGCAATATAGTAGCTGTCATCACTGTGATTAAAGCGCTTCCTGATACGCCAATGTAACTCTTCAAACCGTTTTTGCAGTTTTTGGTGGGTGGCACTGTTCTCGCCTGTTAATCCTGCAATTACCTTATTAACAGCCTTTAATCCGACATCGACACCTTCAATAGCAATATCAACAAGTTCTGGCACTTGCGTGCGAATTCCTAGCGCATAATTGTCGACTAGCACTTGCTGCTTGTCATTCAACGGAATTTCTCTACCGCGTACAAATAACTGGCCAGTTTGGCTAATTTGAACGTAAGTAATACCATGCTCTTGAATGCGAATATGCTTAGGGTCAATTGTGACGCCATAATTAAAATGGATATCGCAATGGGCAAATGATGGGGTTGATATAAACGCGAAACCTAGCAATAGACTCTTTACTAGGTTTTTCTTATTCGACTTAAACATAATGTACTTAAGTATAGGTTAACTAGTTACTATAGGATCGATTATAACTTTTCGTTCCTTGTAGCGCATTTTGCTCGGGCCGTATTCTCGCTTGGTTTTTTCTGAAAAATCACCGACTCGGGTTTCAACGCCATGATAGATCCTTTCTGTTCCTTCTAAATAAACAGAATTCATATAGATTTGAATCTCTTCTTCTAGCTTTTCTTTTTCATTAAGTATTTGGCCAAGTTGGGCTGCATGATGCTTATATGTTGAGACAACTTTGTTCATCATTTCCTGATCAACTTTATCCGCAGGAAGCTTTTTCAATTTTGTTGTCGCTGCTTGTAACTCGCTGGTTTTGTCTGACTCTACTTTTTGTCGCTGCTCCAGCTCGTTTAGCTTTTCTTTAAAGGCAATTAAGCGCTTTTCGAAGTTTACAATGGTTGTGCTACCAGCCGTTGCTCCAACTGTGCCTGCGCTTACAGAGGTGCCTGCGCTGATATAACCCGCAATTAATTTACCGTTAGCTTTGTCTTCAGAACCAACCCATAGCCCATTTTCAACGTCAATAATGCTGTGCATGAGTTGGTTTTCTATGCGCAAATCAGAACAATTGATCTCAGCATACTGGCAATATTTTGCGAATATCTTTCCTTTCGCTTTTATATTGGCACTCATAACGATATCTTTTACATTGGTGCTTTCGACTTCCTGTTTGCGGCCAATAATGCCGCTACCTATGGTAATATCACCGCCAGATTCGATAATGGCTGACTCAACAAATCCACCAATTGTGATGTCGCCTGAAGCAATAACTTTCATTCCTTCTGAAACATCGCCATCGATAATTACACTACCTTCAAATTTAATATGACCAGTACTTACATCAACGTTTTTGATTTTGTAGACTTCGTCAACTTCCATACCGTTTTCTATCAATCGCGGTAGACCGACTTTAGTTGAAATCAAAACGTCGTTGTTTTTGGGGCTAATCTCTGTGCCTTCACCGGCTTTCAATGCAACATCTTCGCCGGGTTTTGGGTCAATAGGTGTGCCTGTTACGAAATACCCTAAAGAGCCTTCAGTAAGCGGAATTTTTTTGGCAAGCGGATCACCTATTTTTACGCAAATAATGTCACCTAAATCACGCATGTCGACAGTACCGTCGTCACGCTCTTTGGGTCGAAGTATGCGATCTTGTGCGCTTTGTACCAGCATTTTGATTCTGGCATCTCGGCCATTTTTAGCGTCAATGCCAAATGCGATAGTCGCTTTGACGGTACTGCCAGGTTCCTCTCGAGCCGCCATTTGAGCTAGTTTTACTAATTCTTCTTTGCTAAATCCTTTTTTCACGCCAGCTTGTTGAGCGGCATTTAAAATTTCCTTCGCAGTTAAGTTTTTTCCGCCTCGTGCTGTTGTTATTTCTGCCGTAGCTGACATTTCATCGCTGCCAATTTCTACGGAGATGGTGGCGTCTTTGCGCTCTAGGATTTGGTATTTTATTTCACGGCCAGTTTGGTTTTCTTGCAAAGGCTTTAACACACTCGATAATTCAGCGAGTGCATTTTTAATATTACCGCGATCAACAAAGAGTCCTTGGTATTCAGAATCCTTAATTAATTCGTCGATACTTACCTCGTTAAGTGGCGTTCCACCTTTGATTGGGGTAAGCACAAGATCAATATTATTTTTCTTATTTGGTTCTAGCGTTGCTTTAGTCACTCGCGTACAGCTCCAAGTTACAGCTCAAATATCAAGATATTTATATGTAATTCTCTTGATGAATACGTATAAAGCTATTGGTGCCAACTTTACTGTAGTCGACCTTATATTCTTTGTTGTCTAATGCCTGAACAAAAAGGAGCGTTTTCTCTTCGCCAAATACGTCAGTTGATCCAACATCAACAACTTCTTGGTAAGCTTTTTTTGCATCAGAACGTTTTCTCGGAATAGGGCCATTATAAACACCGATGCCGCGATTACTCACGATAACAACAGGATGACTACCATTGACTATTAATAAGTCGAATTTTCTAATTTTGTGGATAATTGTATTTCGTCCACTGGTGATGAAGTTTTTTTCTATCAAAACAGACCCCTATCTATACTTGTCTCTTGATTTAGCTATGTTTATCAGCGGACATCATATTGAACATGTTGTCATTATAAGTTGCCTGATAACATAAGCTTTTTAAATGCAATCAAGAGTATTCTGTTTGTAAATATATAAACTTTTCTCTTACTCCGCAATGTTTTAGTCGCTTACATTGCCGTGATTAGCAATATTACTTCGACAATATCTTGTCATTGACGAAACTCGCTACATTATTGTTGATGTAAGTACTTTTGAATGAACAAATTTTAAACAAGTCTCTTGGTGTAGTGTGGCTTGGTTGTGTCGTTTAAAATAAATCGCCGAATTAGGTCAAGTGTTCGGTAAGCTACAGAGTTTTGGAAGTATTTTCGCTCGCCACAGATAAGCATTTTTTGTGTGCGAACATCACTCGCTGTTCCCCAGGCGATCCACACGGTACCTACGGGTTTGTCTATACTTCCGCCTGTTGGCCCCGCAATTCCTGAAACTGCAACACCATATTTGGAGCCCGATTCCCTAATTGCACCTTGTACCATTTCCCTAACAACGGATTCACTCACTGCACCATGTTGCGCGAGTGTCGTATGGTTTACGCCAACCATGTGCTCTTTCATACGATTTGAATAAGTTACGAAACCAGCTTCAAAAACCGCAGACGAGCCAGACACTTCGGTAAGTAAACTGGCAATCAGTCCACCGGTGCAAGATTCTGCTGTCGCGATGATTTCTTGTCGAGATGTTAATAATTCAACCAATACCTGTGCTAGTGAGCGTGGTTGAGTTTGAACTTCTTCAATTATGTGCGCCTGCAGTATCGATTTTAGTTGTTTGGCAAGTAATTCCAACGAAGGTACATCAGCTTTGTTCGTACATGTAAGTTTTAGTTCAATAAGTGGTGATGCAGCCCTGAATCCAAGTGCAATTGTGCTAGGCCATTGTGGAATTTGTTGGTCAATAAGCTCCTGCAAAGCAGATTCGCCAATGCCAAATACAGAAAATCGTTTGATAGTGAGGTAGCTATCAGTTTGTGTGTCTACATCTGGTATGAGTTGCTCATTTAGCATTAATTCGAGTTCCCGAGGAACTCCCGGTGTGCAATAAACTTGGCAATTATTGAGAGAAAGAGAAAACCCTACGGCACTACCAACCGGATTGGGGATGATGTTACAGCCTTTCGGCAATTCTGCTTGCTTTAAGTTTGCTTTGGTCAATTGTTGATTGCGCGCTTGCCCCCACGCTTGTAAGTGAGCCAATGCCTTCTCATGAGTAGCTATTGGTAAGTCAGCCGCTCTTGCCAGTGCTTCAGCAGTTAGATCGTCAACTGTAGGACCTAGCCCGCCGTTGATAATGAGTACCTCGGCTTGTTGAGTCATATCTTTAATTTCATTTACCAACATGGCGAAATCGTCTGCTACTGTTACCTTTCGACAAACATTATGACCTATTTGCTTGAGCGACTTCGCGATCATGGCGGAATTTGAATCAATGATATCACCTACCATCAGTTCGTTGCCTGTCATTAATAATTGAATTTTCAAACCGATTCCTTTTTGCGACAAAAATTTTTTTTAATTATTTAAACCAAATATAGTGTACCGTGCATCTAATAAAAAAAACGATTAAATTGAAGGAAATTACTATGAATAAATCACTTTCATTGGCAGGGGCGCTACTTCTTACTTTTGGGGGAGCGAGCAACGCTTTAGCCGATGTAACAGATCGCATTGAAAAAACGATGCAAGTTGATGCGGGCAGTGAATTGCGCGTAGAAAACATTAATGGCGAAGTGTCAATTAAAGCCTGGGATAAAGACGAAATTAACGTTGTCGCTATAGTAACGGCAGACAATGACAATGCGAGAGAGCGGGTTAAAGTGATTATTGAGCAATCGGGTAACAACGTGCTTGTTCGCACAAAATATAAAGAAGAGTCTAACTGGCGTAATAATCGAAACAACAATGTGGAAGTTGAATACGAAATTATGGTTCCTACAGATACTGAGCTTGCTGGAATCGAACTAGTGAATGGTTCATTACAAGTAGATAACGTTGAAGGTAATTTAAACGTTGATCTGGTTAATGGTTCTGTAGAAGTTGAGGGTGCAAAGGGAGATAGCGATATCTCGTCTGTTAACGGAAGTATCAAAGTTGTTTATCAATCAGATGCGACATCATTGCGTGACATCGATATTGAAACGGTTAATGGCAGTGTTAAATTAGCATTACCTGAAAGTATTGGCGCAAATGTTGATGTAGACACAATGCATGGTCGAATCAAAAATGACTTCGGTTTACGTGTAGAAGAAGGGACGTTTGTTGGCAATGAGCTAAAAGGCGTAATCGGCGACGGACGTGTTGATATTGAAATAGAAAGTGTGAATGGTTCCGTTAAGATTCTCAAGATATAGGTTATTTGTCGGCTAACTCTGACACAAATACTTAAAAAAGCGGCTATCAAGCCGCTTTTTTTATGTTTATAATCGACCACATAGAAGAGTACAGCGCATTTTCAAGGGTCATCAAGCATAAATGCAAGATTGACTGTTGAAGTTGCATTCTGAGATTAACAGTGAGCCTTTCATGAGTTTTGATAGAAGTGCATTATTCGGTAGATGGTTTAGAGTAGAGCTAGACGAAAATGGCAGAGAAATCATGGAAATTGCCCAGCTTGCGGAAGATGGAAGTTATGAGTTTCACTTTACTATTTCTCATCAGGAAAACTTAATCGAAGAAAGCATTGAATTTGGTGATTGGGGTATTTGTGGAGAAATTCACTTTACTATCACTAAAGGTGAAGTTATTGAAAATGAGGCATTTTCTGCTAACACTGCCGATCCCGATAATTATCATGCATACAAAGTACTTAGTTTGAATAACCAAGAGTTTACCTATCAACATGTGGTATCTGGCGAAATTTATAAGCTAAAACGCATCACAGAAAATATTGGTTATTGTTAATTCTGCACAAATAAGAACTTGAGAATTCAAATGAAATCGATTGAACAAATTAAGCAAGCAAAATTGATTACCGCAGTGAAAACACCTTTTAATGAAAAAGGTGATATAGATCTTCCTGCCTATGACGCATTAATTGCCAAACAAATAGCAGCTGGCGTTGATGGCATTGTCGTTGGTGGAACGACAGGCGAAGGACATTTGCTTAGTTGGGAAGAGCACTTGATGCTTATTGCTCATAGTGCTCACAAATATGGCGATAAGCTCATTATTGTTGGAAATACGGGAAGTAACAATACGCGCGAAGCGCTGAAGGCAACAGAAAATGGTTTTGCAATGGGAATGGATGCGGCATTACAAATTAATCCGTATTATGGCCGTACATCTTTCGCTGGCGTTTCCGAGCATTTTAATCGTATCTTAAATTTGGGTCCTGCGTTTATCTATAACGTACCGGGAAGAACTGGTCAGGACATTTTACCTGAAATTATTGAACCGCTTTCTGAGCATAAGAACTTTATTGGTGTTAAAGAGTGTGCGGGCAATGAGCGAATAGCTTATTACGAACAAAAAGGGATTGCTTGTTGGTCAGGTAACGATGATGAGTGTCATGATGGTATCCATCAATTTGGCTCACATGGCGTAATCTCTGTTACGTCAAATATTGTTCCTGAATTAATGCGTGAATTAATGGACAAAGAAAACCAGCCGCTAAATCAAAAACTACAGCCGTTAATGGCATGGTTATTTAGTGAGCCTAACCCAATTCCACTAAACACCGCTTTAATGATGACAAGTGCCATTAAACCCGTTTTTAGATTACCTTATAAAGCAATGACTGTTGATCAACGCGAACAAGGAATCTCGATTCTAAAAGATATCGGCATAGATCATATCGTCGGTGGTCAGGTATCACAGCTAGACGATAGTAAGATTATTTATAGCGCGTAACTTTTCGCGGGCGTGAAGGGGATGACTTGTTTTTGCGAAACCAACACTCCCACAATTCGTGCGTCCAAATCAGCCCCTTAGGCAAGCTCAGGACATTCGAATAAAGCTCACTGTTCGATGCTGAGCGCGCCCTTCGATAAACTCAGGACAGTCGAAGCGTGAGTACGCCGTTCTAAACGTCGTTAATCACGCTTAATGCGAACGGATAAAAGAGACGAACTAGGGGAAACGCTTGAGGTTACGATTCCTTCAAGCGTTGACTTGTGTCAGCCAGATTTAAACGAAGGTTATCTGGCAAGGTAATGTCGACAGGCTTGTTAGAAATAGGGCATTGAAACTTCATCGATGTTGAACAAAGCTGTAAATTGAGATCATCTGGATAACTTTTGTCGTTATCTCCGTGTAAACGATCACCTACAACTGGGTAACCCAAATGACTCGCATGCTTGCGGATCTGATGTTTTCTACCCGTTTCAATCACCACATCAAATAATGAAATATCGGCGTTCTCATCATACGCATTGCCCGTAAAGTGGCTAACAGCGCTGCGCTGATCAATGTTGGCGTCTATTCTAGTTGCTTCGCCGATTGCGCATTTGCCGTGAGTAATTATCTGGTAATGCTTTTTAATATGATGGTGTTCAAATAGTGCACTAAGCGCTTTTGCGGCTTTTTTACTATGCGCCAAAATAATTAAACCCGTTGCAGCTCTGTCAAGCCGGTGAACGATAAATGCTGGTCTTTGCGGAGACAAGTGCTTTTCTGCCCACCGGCTAACTGTACAGTGATCACTCCATTTTGAGCCTTGGCTAAGCATTCCATACGGTTTATACCAAATACTGTATTCTTGATAATCTTGCAGCAAAGTCGCGCTCGGGCATTTTTGACTAAGTACTTGCTCGTCATAATAAAAATGAAGCTCAGCATGTTCAGGTAAACTTCGTTTTATCTTACGTACTCTTTTAGTCTTGTTCTTTTCTGTTAGCCACAGGCAACCTTTGTCAATTGCTTGTTTTATCTGACTTTTTGATAAAGAACATTGAGAGGAAATGAGATCAATGGCAAAGCTATTTTTGAACTTTATGGGGATATGCAGTTCAAATTTACTCATAAATCAATTTTTGCCTTATAGTTATATTTGTACATACTGAGTAAATTTAAACATATTTCAGTATTTGCTGACTAGCGTTATCATGCACGCATGGTTAAAATACTGAACTTTATATGTCGGGAGAGAAATTATGGAACGAGATTTAGCATTGTTTCCAAATGATAGCTGTGGCGATGCTTTATGGAAGATGCTAGAGCAAGGAGATGACCTTACAGAATCTCGCGAAGTTGAATTCTCCGTAATATTTCAAACTGAAGAATTAGCATTGAAGTTTGGGCATTTGCTGTTGGAGAACAACCAAAAGCTGTCTTTCTGTCATTACAATGGTGATGAAGAATTTCCCTGGGAAATTACTGCATACCCAGAAATGTCGCCAAGTTATGAAAATATTAAGGCTTATGAACAGTTGCTTATTACGAGTTCTGCTCCATTAAACGGCAAATATGACGGTTGGTATTGTGTTACGCCTGCCACCTTGCCTTATTAACTATGGTTGACCTATCTGCGCTTAAGGCGCTGACAAAAATTAAGAAGAAAGGGTTTGCAGAACAGAAGCGTTTTATTTCGAATGTGCTGGCTGGAAAGCAAACTGACTGCCCATATTGTCATCAAAAGCTAATGATTTCATTCGATAATGTGTCAACTGAATCTACAATACGATGCGGCAAGAAGTGCACTGACATAGCACTTGAAATTGATTGAGCAATGTAATTCAACATTTATACTAAAAAGGTAAGCATTAGCTTACCTTTTTAGTTTTAATCACTCGATTGTTACTACAGCTAATTTATAAACTAGATCTAATCTAAAAATGTAGCAATTTCTTCGAGTGGTTTTTTCACTTGCGCATGGTGAGGTACCGTAGCGTCTTCAGCCGGATAGCCGGCGATTAACAGCATATAAGCTCTGTCGTTTTCTCCTCGACCGCATACTTTACTTAAGAATGACATTGGTTTCGGGGTGTGGGTAAGTGTTACTAAGCCTGAAGAGTGCAGGGCGTTGATTAAAAAACCCGTAGCGATGCCAACGGATTCATGCACATAGTAGTTGGTATTTTTGTCTTCCGTGTGAATGCCACCTTTCTTTTCACTGAATATGGCAATTAACCATGGTGCATGTTCAAGATAAGGTTTATCTGCGTCTGTGCCCAGTGGCTTTAGCGCATCTAACCATTCTTCACCAGCGCGACCCTCATAGAAGCTTCGTTCATGATTTTCCGCTTGCTCTCGAATCTGCTTTTTAACCTCTGCACAGCTAACAGCAACAAAGTGCCATGGCTGATGGTTAGCACCGCTTGGTGCAGTCCCCGCTGCTTTAATACAGTTTTCAATGATTTCTTTTGGTACTGGGCGGTCACTAAAACTGCGAATTGTGTGACGTCGTTTTATTTCTTGATAAAACAATTGCGAACGGGCAATCATTTCGTCTTGCGGGTATTCAATATAATCTTCTAATGGTGAAGCGTCATGTGGTTGCATACTTGCTCCTTAACAATACGTATTTCAGTTAGCTTAGCGGTTTTGAATCTTTTCAGGCAATACCTGTAAATGCTTGCGAATTCAGCGTTATGTACAGTAGCTGTCAACCATGATTGACGGATTTTATCGTAATGTGGCAAGAAAAGTTGATAGTTTTAATGCGTTTCTAGGACAAAATAATATCTGTATTGACACCTGATTCAGTTATATATTTCAGTGGGTTAGCAACTGAATTTCTATCATATTACTTTGTTTTGTTGCATATGCAATAAAAATATTGGTGCGAGTAAATCTATGCTTTTTGAATGGAATTTATATTCAATCGGTATTGGGTTTGAGAGCGTATTCGTACGCTTTTAATTTGTATCTATTTCACTTAGTGTCAGATATAAAAAAGGACACCGTAGTGTCCTTTCTTGTTTATTGGCAATTGGGTAATTAGCCGATAAATTTACGTGCGTTTCTAAACATGCGTACCCAAGGTGAATCTTCTTGCCACTCATCAGGGTGCCAAGAGTTAGCTACCGTGCGGAATACACGTTCTGGGTGAGGCATCATAATCGTTACGCGACCGTCTGTTGTCGTCAATGAAGTAATACCGTCAGGCGAACCGTTCGGGTTAGCTGGGTAAGTCTCAGTAATGTCACCATAGTTGTTAACGTAACGCATTGACACTGTGCCAGAATCATTCGCCACACCAATGGCATCTTCAGAAGCAAATTCTGCACGACCTTCACCGTGAGAAACTGCGATTGGCATTCTTGAACCTTCCATGCCCTTGAAGAAAATTGACGGGCTCTCTTGAATTTCAACTAGTGAAAAACGTGCTTCAAAACGCTCAGATTGGTTCTGAACAAAACGCGGCCATGCGTCGCTGCCTGGAATGATTTCTTTCAGGTTAGATAACATCTGACAACCATTACAAACACCTAAACTGAAAGTGTCTTCACGGTGGAAGAATGTTTTGAACATTTCTCGTGCTTTGGCGTTAAACAAGATTGATTTTGCCCAACCTTCACCAGCGCCTAAAACGTCACCGTAAGAGAAGCCACCACAAGCTACTAAGCCATTGAAGTCAGCTAAATCAACACGACCTTCCAAAATGTCTGACATGTGAACGTCAATCGCGCTAAAGCCTGCACGATCAAATGCTGCTGCCATTTCAACGTGTGAATTCACTCCTTGCTCACGTAAAATCGCTACTTTCGGGTTGTTACCAGATTGTGCGTCTTTAGCAATGAGATCAGCAACGATATCTTCGTTGATGTCGAACGTAAGCTCTGCGTTCAATCCTGGATCTTCGGTGTCAAACTTAACATCGAATTCTTGCTGTGCGCATTCTGGGTTATCACGCAATGCTTGCATGCGTAATGTCGTTTCTGCCCAGATTGTGCGGAAGTATGTGCGCGTATTCTCAAGTAATGTGTCGTTATTACGAGTTATGCGAATCGTATCTTCGTTATTGATACGACCAATGTCAGTACATAATTCAAGAACGCCATGGGCTTCAAGCACTTTGTGTACCGCGTCAACGTCTTGTTCACGAATTTGAATCACAGCACCTAATTCTTCATTGAACATAACTTCAAGGTCAGAGCCTGTAAGTTTAGTCAAATCAACATCAATACCTGTATGACCCGCAAATGCCATTTCAGCTAATGTAGTGAATAAACCACCATCTGAACGGTCATGGTAAGCAAGCAATTTTTGCTCGGCGACTAACGCTTGCATTGCATTAAAGAAGCCTTTCAATGTTTCTGCATTATCAACGTCAGGTGTTTCAGTACCTAGTTGCTTATAAACTTGCGCTAAACATGAGCCGCCTAAACGGTTTTTACCACCTGATAAGTCAATCGCTACAATGCGCGAATCACCTTTGTCAGTGCGAAGTTGCGGTGTAACTGTTTTACGAATGTCTTCTACGCGACCAAATGCTGTAATGACAAGTGACAGAGGTGCTGTTACAGATTTGTCTTCACCATTTTCCTGCCATTGTGTTTTCATTGACATTGAGTCTTTGCCCACTGGAATAGTTAATCCCAAGGCTGGACATAGCTCTTCACCAACTGCTTTTACTGCTTCGTATAAACCGGCATCTTCACCCGGGTGACCCGCTGCAGCCATCCAGTTTGCAGAAAGCTTGATACGATTTAAATCACCAATATCTGTAGAGGCGATATTAGTTAAAGACTCGGCTACTGCTAAACGTGCAGAAGCGCCGTAGTTTAATAGTGCAACAGGCGTACGTTCACCCATCGACATTGCTTCACCGTGATACGAGTCCAATGACGCGGCTGTAACTGCACAATCTGCTACAGGTACTTGCCATGGGCCAACCATTTGATCGCGTGAAACCATACCCGTTACACTGCGGTCGCCAATCGTGATAAGGAAAGTTTTTTCTGCAATTGTTGGTAAACGCAATAAGCGTTCAGCTGCATCTGCAACAGTAATATCACTGGTGTCTAACGCTTTGCCTGTTTCAGTTTTGCTTTCAACATCACGGTGCATTTTAGGTGGCTTACCTAAAAGTACATCTAACGACAGATCGATAGGTGTGTTGTCAAAATGGCTATCTGTTAACGTTAAGTGTTCTTCTTCTGTCGCTTTACCTACTACAGCAAATGGTGCGCGCTCACGCTTACAAATGGCTTCAAAATCTGCTAATCGTTCGTCGGATACGGCTAGTACATAACGTTCTTGCGATTCGTTACACCAAATTTCTAATGGTGACATGCTGCGCTCGTCGTTTGGTACATTGCGCAGCTCAAATTTACCGCCACGACCACCGTCTGATACAAGTTCAGGGAATGCGTTTGATAAACCACCTGCCCCCACATCATGGATAAAGAGAATAGGGTTGTCTTCACCTAACTGCCAGCAGCGGTCGATAACTTCCTGACAACGACGTTCCATTTCTGGGTTTTCGCGTTGTACAGAAGCAAAGTCTAGGTCTTCAGCAGATTGGCCTGATGCCATAGAAGAAGCTGCACCACCACCAAGGCCGATGTTCATTGCTGGGCCGCCTAATGCGATAAGATTTGCGCCAACGTTAATTTCGCCTTTTTGTACATGTTCGTCACGGATATTACCTAAACCACCCGCTAACATGATTGGCTTGTGGTAACCGCGAATTTCTTCGCCGTTAAATGAATTGACTTTTTCTTCGTAAGTACGGAAATAACCAAGAATGTTTGGACGACCAAATTCGTTGTTAAACGCTGCGCCACCTAATGGACCATCGGTCATGATGTCTAGCGCTGTTACGATACGTTCTGGCTTACCAAAATCTGTTTCCCATGGTTGCTCAAAACCCGGAATGCGAAGGTTTGACACAGTAAAGCCAACTAAACCAGCTTTTGGTTTTGAACCAATACCTGTAGCGCCTTCATCACGAATTTCACCGCCAGAACCAGTAGCAGCGCCCGGATACGGCGAAATTGCTGTAGGGTGGTTGTGGGTTTCAACCTTCATCAGGATTTGAATAGCTTCATGGCTATAGTTGTATTCTTTTGTGGCTGGGTCAGGGAAGAAACGACCGCCTTCAGAACCTACCATTACTGCAGCGTTATCTTTGTATGCACTTAGCACGAAGTCGCTGTTAGTTTCGTAGGTGTTTTTAATCATTTTAAATAATGATTTTTCTTGTGGCTTGCCGTCAATTGTCCAGTCAGCATTAAAGATTTTATGGCGACAATGCTCTGAATTCGCTTGGGCGAACATGTATAATTCGATGTCGTTAGGGTTGCGTCCTAATCTAGTGAAGTTCTCCACTAAATAATCGATTTCATCGTCGGCAAGTGCTAAACCTAAATCTATGTTGGCTTTTGCCAGCGCTTCACGCCCACCAGACAAAATATCTACAGAAGTAAGTTCACCAGGCTCTGCTGTGGCAAACAATACCTCAGCTTGCTGATACTCACTAAATACCGTTTCCATCATGCGGTCATGAATAAGGCTATTTAATTGCTTTTCTTGTTCAGCAGTGAGTGTTGCGCTATCAACATAATATGAAAGGCCGCGTTCTAGGCGAATAACTTTGTTTAAACCACAGTTGTGTGCAATGTCGGTAGATTTAGAAGACCAGGGGGAGATAGTGCCGGGGCGAGGAGTAACGAGGTGCAATGTGCCAATGGGATCATGTTCTTCTATGGTCGGTCCGTATGTTAAAAGCTTCGCCAGTACTTCAGACTCCTCCTCGGTTAGTGCTTCTGACACATGGGCAAAGTGAGTAAACTCTGCGTATATGTCTTTTACAGGGAGGCCCAAATCAGCACATTGGGTTAGTAATTTCTTTATTCGAAAATCTGATAGTGCCGGAGCGCCACGAAGGGTTTGGATCAACATCGCCATTTGTTTACTCACTAGTAAATAATATTAGGGGAAAAAATCGCGCGTATTATAGTGGAAAATCCGCTCATAAGTAAGGAAAAAATACCAGCTTTAGGACAATTAGCTAAAAAGAACTTTATCAATCTCACAAAACCAGCCACAATGTCATTCATGAAGTCTTTAATTACTGATTTTAAGCAAAATATCCTTGAACGAATTTTGTTGCTTTGCTTAGTGGCTGTTTTTCTGGCGGCATGTAACGTACAGAAAAAAGAACAAGTGAGTTTGCAACGCATTCTTGATCGCGGCTATGTTACAGTAGGTACATTGTTCGGACCTACGAGTTATTATCTTGGTGCACAAGGGCCTACGGGCTATGAATATGAATTGGCGAGTAAATACGCACAATATATTGGTGTTGAACTCAAAGTTGAACCAAGTTATAGCATTGAAGAACTTTTCAGCAAACTAAATAGTGGTGAAGTGGATTTTTTAGCGGCAGGACTGGCCGTTACCGCTAAGCGAAAAGATAACTACCGTTTTGCCCCCAGCTACAATGACATCACACAAAAACTTGTTTTTAAGCAAGGCAACAAACGCCCAAGAGAAGTAAGTGACTTAATTGGTCAGCTTGAAGTAACTGCGAACTCAAGCCATGTTGAAAACCTTGAACAGCTAAAGTTGCGAAATGCAGGGTTAACTTGGGATGAGAACGACGAATTAGACAGTGAAGAGCTTTTGTTAAAGCTTTTAAAAGAAGAAATAGACTACACCATTGTTGACAGTCACACGCTAGCCGTAAGCCGACGTTATTTCCCGGAAGTAAGCATTGGCTTCACCATTAAACAATCTGAACCACTGGCTTGGGCTGTAGCCCAATCGAGTGACCATGCCATACTAGCTAGCCTCATCGAATTTTTCGGTAATGTCCATCATGACGGTACGTTACTGGCACTTAATGACAAGTATTACGGACATGTGGAGCAATTTAACTACGTTGATACGCGTGTATACTTGGAAGCGATTGAAAAAACGTTGCCTACATATCGGCCACTATTCGAGAAGTATAGCCAAGATCTTGATTGGCGATTATTAGCCGCCATTAGCTACCAAGAGTCTCACTGGAACCCTAAAGCTCGCTCATATACTGGGGTACGAGGCATGATGATGCTAACGTTGCCAACTGCCAAGCAAATGGGGATTAGCAGCCGACTAGACGCAGAACAAAGCATTCAAGGTGGGGCTAAGTATTTTCGTCGTATGATAAAGCGAATGCCTGAGCGCATTCCCGAGCCAGACAGAACTTGGTTTGCACTTGCTGCTTATAATGTGGGGTTAGGGCACTTGAATGATGCCCGTCGGATTACTGAAAAGTTAGGCGGAGACCCTGACCGCTGGGTAGAAGTAAAAGAGTATTTACCGCTCTTGCGTCAGAAAAAGTACTACAAATTTACCCGCTACGGTTATGCTCGAGGTGACGAAGCCGTTCAGTATGTTGAAAATATTCGCCGCTATTACGATACGCTATTGTGGGTTGATGAAAACCATAAAGAGAGTGAGCTAGAACAAGTCGCTGAAGAATTACTTGAAAACGGTGAAAATGTCCCCAATAATGGTAATGAGGCATTGAATACTGAGCAGTAGTTGGCCGTAGCTGATAACTTTTCTCGAACCGATGAAGTTTACCCGGTTGCATTAAGCACAATCAATTATTGAGTTTGGCATTTGTGTGGTTGTCATATTACTGTCATGTATTCAGTGAATAATAAATGGATAGCTAGTAACGCTTAAGGAGTTCTTATGATTAATAGAACACGCAAGCTGATGCGCGGCATTCAGCGGAAACGTATAGTGCAACGTCAAAAGCACAAAATTAATTGTCGTCGTCAGGCGCAATTTATTAATGAAACTAATGTCAGTGCGTCAAACTAAGGTTTGAACCACTGACCCCTAAACGGGATAAAAGTTAAACCTAATGTGGGAAATGATTTCCCACAAATGAGTTTTCTGCCTGAAAACCCATGCTTATCTAATAACCCCAACTTATCATTTTCAAACAAGCCTAAATTATTTATATCACTAGATATTGAGTTTACTTGCTTTTTTCTGTTGTTTTATTTCTTTTCTTCTGCGTTGGAAAAAAGCAGAGAGACGCTGACTACATTCTTCTGCCTGTATACCCGAGCAAACCGTTATTTGATGATTGAGATTTTCATTATCAACTAAGTTGAATACGCTCCCTGCGCTTCCGGTCTTCATGTCTGTTGTAGCAAAAACCAAACGCGATATGCGGCTATGCACTAATAAGCCGGCGCACATAGGACAGGGTTCCAGTGTGACGTATAGTGTGCAATCGATAAGCCGATAATTATTGAGGTACTGACCAGCTTCTCGGATAGCTAGCATTTCTGCATGAGCAGACGGATCGTTGTTGGTAATTGATAAGTTATATCCTTCACCTATAATTTTGCCATCGTGTACAACAACTGCGCCTACAGGAATTTCACCGAGAGCTTCCGCTTTTTCGGCCAGCGCCATGGCTCGCGCCATAAATTGGCTATCGAGCGCTTCTTGCTCAGGTGTTGAGTCTATATGTGTTTCTGACGCGGTCATTACAAAAACATTTCCAACAAATCATTAAGATAGCGGTGGCCTTGCACCGTTACTTGCCAAGTTTCACCGTTACTTTCAAGCAACCCTTTGCGCTCAGCTTGTTGTAATGTAGGTAAAATAATGGTGTCATTTAAGCCTGTGCGCTGTGTAAAGTGTGACAAAGAAAATGACTGGCGTAAACGTAGTTGATTCATCATAAACTCAAAAGGCAACTCTTGTGCTGTAACATCGCGGAGTTGATCTAAATGCATTCGCTCTTTGTCTAGGTAACCTTTAGGGTGTTTTACCTTCACAGTACGTTGTATCTTACCTGAATTGGTGTTGGTAATTTTACCGTGCGCCCCACAACCAATGCCGAGATAATCACCAAACGTCCAATAGTTGAGGTTATGTGCGCTTCGATAGTTCGGCTTGCTGTACGCTGAAATTTCATATTGTACATACCCTGCTTGATGCAATAGTTCTACCCCTTGCTCCTGAATTGACCATAAGGTGTCATCAACAGGAAGTTTAGGTGGCTTAGAATAAAACGCTGTATTAGGCTCGATTGTTAGCTGATACCAAGAGATATGTTCAGGTTCGAGTGAAATTGCCGTTTTCAAATCGTCCAATGCACCTGAAATCGTTTGATTCGGTAAACCGTGCATTAAATCGAGATTGAAACTTTTTATTCCTGCCTCTTTAGCCAATTCAGCCGCACGTTGTGCTTGATTACTATCGTGAATACGCCCCAATTTAATGAGTTTGTCTGATTCAAAACTTTGAACACCAATAGATAAACGAGTAACGCCTGCCTCGGCAAAACCGACAAATTTATCTGCTTCTACAGTTCCAGGATTAGCTTCTAAGGTGACTTCCATATCGGGAGCGTAAATAAATCGTGCTTTTACCTGAGATAATAAACTTTGAATTGCGTTAGTTGAAAACAGACTTGGCGTACCACCGCCAATGAAAATAGAGTGTAGTTGTCTTTTCTCGAGCTTGAAACGAGCTATGTCACTGTCTAAGTCTTTTATTAGCTCTTCTACGTAATCATGCTCAGGAATATCATGCTTTAGCGCGTGCGAATTAAAGTCGCAGTATGGACATTTTTGTACACACCAAGGGATGTGAATATACAAAGATAACGGTGGAGCTTGTAACATGACTTAAGATACTTCTAATAAATGGGGCAGTGTAATCGCTAATTTTGCATTACTAAATGTTAAGTTTGTAAAACACAAAACCTTAACCTATCAATGGAGGCTATTGTAAAGCAAAGCCTGTTAAGAGTATATATGGCTGAAAAATAGCAGTATTAGAATCACTAATTTGATACTGGGAGTATATACAGTAGGTGCTGGTTTCCTCCCAAGTCAGGAAATGAGGAGTGATTTCTTTTTTAGTACCGCACGAAAATTCATATAACTGGCGTGGAAGTATTTTGTGGCTTGGTCGACCATAATTTGTTATTAATGTGGTAATAAGAAAAAGAGGACATTGCTGTGGAAGAAAAACAGGCATGACTCCTCTGATTAAATTGCTAGGTTTACAAGGAAGCAGTGTCAATGGATGGAGTCATATCTTTACTTTTCATAATGTTGCTCCTTTCTATTTGCGTTGGAACTATAACCAGTATTGTTTTAGCGTTCGTTAGCCGTAAACGTACATTTCGGTCACCAATTCCATTATGGATTGCAACTGCAAATTGTATTCAACTAGTGGTCGCTGGATTAGTAGCATACTTAGCAAAAAATACTGGGATTGGTTTAACACTTTCTTTGATCGTGGGAGGCGTTTTGTTTGTATCTGTTTTTGTTACTGCCACTATATTTAACAAGTCAGAGTTAAATAGTGGAGCAAAGTAAACCTAACAAGAATTAAACGGACGAAAACAGTTGGCTGCTCTCACTGCGTTCGTTATTCTAGCCAAAAGTTTTTTGCCGCTTAATGTGGCGTTAGGTAACAAGGATGTCATCATGCATGGATTCACTCGAACAGTATCATTCTTAGGTCTATTTATTTGCTTGAATAGCCATGCCGAGAATACCAATATCTTGAAAATGTATAACCAATTTACTGCGGTTAGTGCTGCTGTAGGTAAATGCATGACGCCAAAGAAAGAGGAGTTAATATCTTTTCTTGCAAACTATCACATGGTAACCACCATGATGTCTCAGGAAATAAGGAAAAGGAAACCTGACTTTACTGAAGAAAAGGCTATGGAAACTATAAAAACAGGCAGTAGTAAAGTGACGAATGCCGTTTATAAAGTTATTGACTCAGAGGGTTGTGACAGCCCTAAAATACAGGATTTGATAAAAAGATTTCATGTTCAAGCTAAGTGGACGCCGTCTACATAAAGTATAGCTAACAAGAGAATTAGTCGTAATTCGCCATAGTTTGTCATTTTTAGTTGCAAACAGCACAATAAAATTGCCAAACTATGCTCATACATTAGTAAGGCGTTAGTTTCACAAGGAGAATTCAAGTGTATAAGATATTTCAAGGAACATTATTTGTAGCGATGTTACTTTCAAGTTCAGCGAATGCGAATGAAAATGGTAATTCCAATGTAATGTCAGATATGTTGGCTAAACAATTGTCTCAAAGTATGGAAGCTTCATTAAAGGCAATGAATGATCCTAAGTTAATTAAGGCTAACGCAAAGTACATAAGAAATCTTTATTTGGCTTTAGTCGATGAAGGTTTTACTAAGGATCAAGCGATTCAATTGGTTTCAGCGATTTTATCAAGTAAAAAGTAAAACTAATAAGCCAATGAATCAGATTCGCCAAGGCATATCATGCCATTTGCTGAGTAAATCGCTTGCCAGCACTTGGCTCACTTATTATTGGGTAACACCAGTCTCTCGGAGATTGTGTCATGTCGATTAGTTCAATTAATCAAAACGCTTGGAATGACATCGTAAAAATTCAGGATGAGGCCTATACCGACATAGCTCCTGAAGATGTAAAAGTTCTTAAAAGTAAATGGTATTCGTCGCCACAAACCTGTGCAGTATATTCAGACCATAAAGGTGAAGTATTAGCTTATTTATTATCACACCCTTGGGCGAGTGAAACCCCACCAAAGTTAAATGAAAAAATCTCAGTAACTTACGGCTCAACTTTATTTATTCATGATCTAGCTTTAGCGCTTGAAGCACGAGGAAAAAATATAGGTAGAGAGCTAGTACAAAACCTAATCGCTATTGCCAAAACTCAAAGTTTTGTAAAAATACTATTAGTGGCAGTTCAGAACTCAACTGGCTTTTGGGCTAAGTTTGGTTTTTTTAATATACCTTGTGAAGACATTTGCGCAAGTTATGGTGAAAATTCACAATTAATGGTGTTAGAGTTAGAGACATAACACATATGAGCCGTAACTCTGTCAATAAGCAATAGTGTTTTTTTTGCCCGTTTCAAGTCAGTGACGGGCAAGGTTAAATCAATAAGCAAACTCGTTTACTTCGTCTGTCGATGTGGTCGTTAAG
>NZ_JBQRUN010000027.1:0-33576 GCF_053485835.1 Thalassotalea fusca | reverse complement strand
GATGTCCTATTTTAAATTACCCGACCGACGAGAAGACCGAAAGTATCCTAGGTGGGTAAAGCCTAAACCATCGAAGTATCCAAAGAATAAGAAAAATGCCAATCAGCTTAACTGACTGGCATTACTTGCCTCTAAGCCTTTAAACTCTCGCTAAGTGAGTAATCTCTTATACGGATTGGTATAAGTTGAACTTTGAGGCTGATTCGCGAGTTTTGGAAGTGTTAGCCGTAATATTGCGGCAATGAGGTGAATTACAGTAGCGCATAAAAAAACCAGCTACACACTAGCTGGTTTTATCAGATTCATTCATTAAACAAATGTACATTTATGCAGTGGCATCTACACTTGACGCTGGTTTTGATACCATTACCATCGCAGGGCGCACTAGGCGACCATTTAATTCGTAACCTTTCTGCATTACTGCAATAACTGTATTAGGCTCAACACCTTCAACTTCCTGCATCGACATCGCTTGGTGCAATTCAGGATTAAATGGTTCATTTTGCGGGTCAATAGCTTTTACACCGAATTTGTCTAGCGCAGATAAAAAGCTTTGTAATGTTAATTCAACACCTTCAGCTATCGCTTTTTGAGTTTCATCTTCAACATTGATGCTAGCAATTGCACGCTCTAGGTTGTCAACTGTTGGTAATAATTCACCAGCAAATTTTTCTAAAGCGAACTTACGTGCTTTTTCTACGTCTTGCGCTGCACGGCGACGAATGTTGTCAACTTCTGCTTTAGCACGAATTACTGAATCTTTCTGATCAGCAACAGTTGCTTGCGCTGCAGCAAGTGTTAATTCAAGTTCATTAATTTTTTCAAATTCAGGGCTAATGTTTTCAGCTGCTGCCGTAAATTGATCACCGACCTGCTCTTCAGCCTGATCGATAATTTCTTGTGCGGCAATTTCTTCAGGTGTTAGACCCGACTCATTCTTATTTTCGGTTGACTCTTTCGTCATGAAAAACTCCAAGTAAAAAATCTAATGTTGCTAATTATGGGGATTCATCACGCTGAATCAAGCTTCAAGTATAAACAATTACAAAAATGTTTTCTTTACAACGCTATAAATTAGCGCGAAACTGCCGATATAAACTGAACTTGTTCACACAAATCCCACATTCAATGAGTAAACTATATAACACGATTGGATTAATCGGAAAACCTAACCACAATGGCGCTAGCACGACTATTGAGACCTTACATCAGTACTTGATAGATGAAGGTTATGAAGTCCTTGTTGAGTCATCTGTAGCGCTTTCAACCAATATACAAAACGCTAAAGTATGTACATTGGTTGAAATTGGCGAACAAGCAAATTTAGCCATAGTTGTTGGTGGTGACGGCTACATGCTCGGCGCTGCTAGAGTGCTTAGTTGTTACAACATTGGCGTTATTGGCGTTAATAGAGGCAACCTTGGCTTTTTAACTGATTTGTCGCCGAACGACTTAATTACACCGCTAGAACAAATATTGCACGGCAAATCACGTTCAGAGCAACGCTTTATCATTGAAGCCGAAGTATACAGACATGGCAAATTGAAAAGCTCCAATAGTGCTGTAAACGAAGCGGTTCTGCACGCTGGAAAAGTCGCCAACATGATTGAATTTGAAGTATATATTGACGGCAGTTTCATGTTTAGTCAGCGTTCTGATGGCTTGATTGTGTCGACGCCTACAGGCTCTACCGCCTATTCCATGTCAGCAGGTGGCCCAATTTTAACGCCAAATTTGAACGCGTTGTCGTTGGTCCCCATGTTTCCCCATACACTCACGAGCCGTCCAATTGTGGTAGATGGTAATAGCGAAATAAAACTTGTGCTGGCAAATGAAAATTACGAAAACCTTCAGGTGAGCTGCGATGGTCATGTGATTCTCGCAGTAATGCCGGGCGATGAAGTCATTATTAAGAAAAGTCCATATACACTTCGCTTAATTCACCCACTCGACCATGATTACTTTAATGTTCTACGTAATAAACTAAGTTGGGGCAACAAGCTTTATTAAACAATATTTCAATCACTTAAGAAAAATTTGCAACTGTTAAATAAAAAACAGTTGCGCCCCTCATTATTACTGTATAAATTAACACCTATATTTATATACAGTACAAATCATCGTTATGCTTATACAACTGAACATTCAGAACTTTGCCATTGTACGCTCACTCGACATCGAATGGCACAATGGAATGACTACCATCACTGGCGAAACTGGTGCAGGTAAATCAATTGCAATTGACGCACTAGGATTATGTTTAGGCGACCGTGCGGTAACCAACGTTGTACGACCAAACAGTAAACGAGCTGAGCTTGCCGCGACATTCGATATTTCAAATAATAAGTTAGCGAAAATTTGGCTAGAAAAGCATCAGTTAGAAACCGACAATGAATGTATTTTAAGACGTGTAATTTCTGCAGAAGGCCGTTCAAGAGCATACATTAATGGGAGTCAGGTACCACTGGCTCAACTTAAAGAAGTAGGCCAACGATTGATCAATATACATGGTCAACATGATCATCAGCTAATCACCAAAAATGGTGAACAACGTAAAATATTAGACAATTATGCGAACCATCAGGATTTACTAGAAGATGTTACGCACTATTATCAACAATGGCGCGAATTGAACATTGAGTTGAAAGCGTTGCAAGAATCCAAGGTGCAACGTGATGCAAAGCAGCAGTTGTTACAATATCAAGTAAATGAACTTGATGAATTTTCCTTGCACGACGACGAATTTGAAGCGCTCGAAGCCGAATACAAGCGCCAAAGTAATGGGCAACATATTCTGAACCAAACGTTACACGTAATGCATATGCTAGCGGAAGACGAACAGTTCAATGTAATCGACACCTTACGCAAAACCAGTGATTCTATCAGTGAGTTAATTCATTTTGATACAAGCTTAGCCAATGTAAATGAAGCAGTCTCTGAGGCGCTCATTCAACTTGAAGATGCTAGTCAGGAACTTCGTCACTATCATGATCGATTAGAGCTTGACCCCGAAACCTATCAAGCCATTGAAGAACGATACTCTACTGCGATTCAACTAGCGAAAAAGCATCAAGTAGCTCCTGAAAAACTATTTAGTCACCATCAACACTTGAAACATGAATTAGCAATGATAAGTTCAGATGAATCTCGCTTATCGAGTGTGTTTGACGATATCGCTAAAAGTAAAGAGCAGTATTACGCTTGTGCGGAAAAGCTCACTCAAGCACGGCAAAAAGCGGCCAAAAAGCTAAGCAAACTGATTACCACCAGTATGCGAGAGTTGAACATGCCACATGGCCAATTTGAAATTGCGATTAATACCAATCAAGACGCTGAACCGAATGCCTTAGGCTTAGACAGCGTAGAATACTTAGTTAGCCTCAATCCAGGGCAATCACTTGAAGCGATGAACAAAGTAGCTTCTGGTGGTGAGCTTTCAAGAATTAGCTTGGCAGTGCAAGTTATTTTGGCTGACAAAGTAATAACCCCTACGCTAATATTCGATGAAGTTGACGTAGGTATTAGTGGACCAACCGCGGCCATGGTTGGAGCCAAATTACAACAATTAGCGGCTAACACCCAAGTGATATGTGTTACTCACTTGCCGCAAGTGGCATGTAAGGGGCACCAACAAATGTTTGTAACAAAATTAACAGACGGCACAAACACAGAGACAAAAGTTACTGAACTATCTGAGCAAGGGCGTGTCCAAGAAATCGCACGCCTATTGGCTGGAGACGTAATAACTGACAGTAGTTTAGCAAACGCTAAGGAGCTGTTAGCTTGCTAGTATGAACAATTAAATGAAAATTTACTTTGTAACTGCTGGCATGCTTAGTTATTATCGCCGTTCAAAAAGAAAGAGGAACATAATAAAGCATGTTGTTACGAGTTATTGCACTTAGCGCTATTTTGGCATTATCAGCTTGTTCAAGTTGGGTATATCGAATCGACATTCCGCAAGGTAACTTTTTAGAGCAAAAAGACATCGATAAACTTCAAATCGAGATGACGAAAGAACAAGTAAAGTTCGTGCTTGGTAGTCCAGTGGTCATCGATGCGTTTAACGAAGATGTGTGGCACTACGTGTATCGATTTAAGTCTGGAAGAGACGAAGAGTTGAACCGCGAGAAAAAGTTTATCGTAACATTTAAAGACAACAAGCTTGTTTCTGCTGAAGGTGACTTTGAATTACCCGAGAGCTTTTATACGCCAATGGTTAACTAATTTGAATTAATTCTCTTTACGCGTACCAGTAGTATATTTATTAAAAAAACGACCTATCAGGTCGTTTTTTAGTTTAGCTATCTGAACTAATTCTAACTAGCTCTGCTTATCCATTGAGTCCTTATAAACAGCTATTTACCACCACGCAGCGGGTTAACTCGGCCACCCGTAACTTTATCAGCACGCCCTTCTTCTTTAGCTTTTTCTGCACGTCGTTTACGCACTTCTTTAGGATCTGCTATTAGTGGTCGGTATATTTCGATACGATCAAGATCGTTCACAATATCGGTTAGTTTGGCGGAGCGATTCCAAATGCCAACATTATTCACAGATAAATCAATTTCCGGAAAAGTCGCAAGAATGCCAGACTCCTGTATCGCCTGCTCTACAGTACTGTTTTCTTTTACGGTTAACGACAACAACTCTTGTCGCTGTGGCGTACCATACACGACTTCAATATGTATTAAATCATTTGCATGAACTTGCTCTACCATTTATCCGTAAACCTCTTTTGCACGCTGAGTAAATGCTTGCACCATATTATTGGCAATGCCATTAAACACCCGGCCAAAAGCCAAATCAAACACCTTACTGGAAAACTCGTACTCTAATTCAAGACTAATTTTGCATGCCTCTTCAGATAATTCAGTAAGCACCCAATTACCCGTTAACTGCTTAAACGGGCCATCAACTAATTGTAGTTTCACTGACTTGTTTTCAGTCAACACATTCTTGGTGGTGAACCATTTTTTCATACCGCCCTTATTCACAAGTAACGAAGCAGTCATGTGATCTTTATCTTGCTCAACAATTTTACTGTCACTGCAGTCGGGCAAAAACTTAGGATATGACAAAACATCATTAATAAGTTCGTACATCTGTTCAACGCTATGCATAACTAGCGCACTTCGATTAATGGTAGGCATTCTTACTCCTCAAACACATGCCGGTATAATAACAAAGCTCAAAGTAAAAAACATTAATACGAGATTTATCATTTAATGATTTAAAACTACAAATTTCTCCGTATAATATCCGCGTTATGGGAAAGAAAAAATCAAAACAATCAAATAGCAATACAATTGCCTTAAATAAAAAAGCACGCCACAACTACAACCTCACCGACAAATTTGAAGCTGGTATGAGCTTGCAAGGTTGGGAGATCAAAAGCATTCGCAGTGGAAAAGTAAATATTTCAGACTGTTATGTAATGGTTAAAGACGGCGAAGCCTTTTTAGTTGGTAGCGAGATATTGCCACTAAATGCAGCGTCTAGTCATGTTGTATGTGATCCTGTGCGTTCAAGAAAGCTATTGTTAAATCGACGAGAGCTAGACCGCTTAATTGGTGCCGTTGAACGTGATGGCTATTCACTTATTGCCACCGCAATGTACTGGAAACAATGCTGGGTGAAACTTGAATTTTACCTAGGTAAAGGTAAAAAAGCGCATGATAAACGTGCTGACATCAAAGATCGTGAGTGGCAAATCGATAAGAGCCGTATCATGAAACATTCAGCGAGATAACAACTGGTTAAAAATTACCACGTTGTTTCTCAAAGCAAAGCGCTGTACAATGCGCTTATCAGCAAAGTTCTGATAATTACTACTTTGGGGCGGATTTAGGATTCGACGGGATTCACGAAACCCAAGGTGCATGCCCAGGGGCGGTTGGCCTGGTAAAAAGCCGCAAAACTATAGTTGCAAACGACGAAACGTTCGCACTAGCAGCTTAATGCTAGCCATCCTCTTAAAGCTTAGTCTATTGGCTTGAGAAGTGATGGTCACCCCAAATAGACTAGCGAGGGAAACTTGTCTGAGGTTGAACCGCGAAACAGTATCGGACTCACCACAAAGAAGCCTGTCGTTCGGCGTCTAAGTGGTTAAACAAAAGATCGACTAAGCATGTAGGACCGAGGATGTAGGTTTTTCGGACGGGGGTTCAACTCCCCCCCGCTCCACCACTTCCATTAAAAAAGACGCGAAAGCGTCTTTTTTTGTATTTAAATCATGGTATTGTTCTTAATATTATTGATGGCTATCTGTCGCCATCCCATTTATCTCCCAAAATCTCATACATGGTGCTGTTACGATGAGTCAAATTAACTTCAACATTAAATCGAGTTTGCTAATATTTTTCGTGGCAATTAGTTGTTTGCTATTATTCTCCTTTGCTTATGACGATACTGCGACACGTACACGAACAGAGCTCATAGTTGCGGTGGTTGTTGCTATTTTTGCTGGTTTTAATAGTAGAAATCGCCCAGAAAAATCAATGGAATCATGATGTGGCAAAAATGATTGGTGACGATAAGCGACCTAATGAACAGCCCCTTAATTCGTTTTTAAAATAAAGATTACCTTACCCGTTTATTCAATAAAAATTATCTTGAATACCCGTTATAATTACCAGTATGCGTTGATTTATGATACAACGACTATCTGGGTTCTTAGTTGCATTTTGGAGGTAACCCAATGGCACAACCACTTAAATTACTCACCTATGAAGATGTTGCATTATTTTGTGAAAAAAACCTCCTAGCTGGTGAGCCTACAACCTTAGAAAGTTTGCTAGAAAAGTTTCCCAATGACGCAATTGAGGCCACCGCCTATTTTGAACAGTGGTGCCAACTAAATTTGAATCAACCATTAGACACTGCTTCACAAAGTTCAGACGACCAAAACGAAACACCACCTACTATTGACCAAATATTGCAAGAAGAGATAGCCAAACAGCAAGCCAGCCTTGCTATTGAGCAACACGACTCGGTCACGTTACAGCAAGACATCGAACAATCTCTTATCGCTAAAAGCCAAGAATTGCAGGCAAGCCTTGCCAGCCAATCTAAGTTTGTAGACGAAACGCATAAACAACTTAAGCAACAGTCACAAGAATTTCAGGATAAACTTCAGCAGTTAACAAGCAGCTATCACAATGAGATTAGCGGTTTAAAGCAAGACCACCAGCAGCTGTTAATTGCTCAACAACAAGCGCACGAAATAGCGATTGAAAACGTTATCAATGAAAATGAAGCTCAAGTAGCTAAATTAAGTGAACAAGTTACTCGATTGACCGAAGCAAATACATTATTGCAGGTTCAAGCCGACGAATATCTGGCAAGTAAACAAAAATTAAGTGCGTTGCAAACTACCATTAGTCAACTTGAACAGCAATTATCTGAAGAAAAAGAAAAACAAGAACAGCAAATTGCTACAGCCAAGAAACAATACCAAGAGAGTCTCAGCGCATTACGCGATGCTCACGAACAAGAAATAAGTGAATTAAATAGCGCCCATCAAAACGAATTAGCAGAAGCTTCTTCTCAGAATGTGCAACAAAGCGATGAGAGCAACGAACAACTAAACCAAATACAACAAGAAAACAAAATTCTGGAACACCAACTTGCCGAAGAGCAATCAAAATCTGCCAAACTACAAGCACGGCTTGTTAATGTTAGTAATGACATCACAGAAGATAAAGCGAGTAACACTAAACTTCAGCTCTCGCTTGAAGAAGCAAATGCCAGAATTAAATCGCTAGAGCAGCAATTATCTCAACAAGAAACCGGATTGTCGGCAGAAAGTGATTTAAATGCACTTGAAAAAGCTGAGCGGATGATCACAGTATTACGTGGTGAAAACAATAAATTATCTTCACAGCTTGAACTCATCAAAACAAATTCAATTGCAACGATTGAGCGATTAACTGGTAAATCTGATCAGGCAATCACACGTATTAAAGAACTCGAATCCCAACTTGATTTCGAGTTACAAACGAATAGCTCTGTCAAAGAAGAAAGAATACAACTCAAAGAACAACTAGAGTTAATGAAGCATAATCAAGCTTCAACATTTGAACGATTGACTAAAAACCTCGAGCAAGCCAAAGCGAAAATAAAAGTATTAGAGCAACAGCTTGCAGAGACATAGCGTTAATCGTTTGTATTAAATCAAAAAAGATCGGTGACAAATGCCTATCACTGTCATATGTCACCGCCCTTTCTAACTAGTCCTTCGTAAGCTAACCCGCTATATACTCATAGCTACTTTGCAAGCCTAACGGTAGGCCCAATTGCCAGTAGAGTAGTAAAAACACGCTCCATACAAGTATAAACACGATAGAATATGGCAGCATCAGCGCTGTTAACGTGCCTATGCCAGCATTGGTGACATATCGCTGACAATAAACCACAACCAGTGGAAAGTATGGCATGAGCGGCGTAATGATATTGGTACTAGAGTCGCCGATACGGTATGCAGCCTGTGCTAAATCAGGTGAGATCCCGAGTTGCATCAACATCGGGATAAAAATCGGTGCTAACAGTGCCCACTTCGCGGAAGCAGAACCAACAAATAAGTTAATAAATCCCGTCAAAAAGATAATACCGACAATGGTGAACTGAGCAGGAAGTGCCATTGCCTTTAAGAACTCTGCTCCTTCTACAGCCAATAATACACCTAAGTTCGATTGTCCAAACGCGTAAATAAACTGCGCAATGAAAAACATGATAACAAGATAATAGCCCATGCTCGACATGGATTTGCTCATGCCTTCAATAGATTGTTTAGTGTTACGTATCTTGCCAATGGCAATGCCGTAAACCAAACCAGGGATGAAAAACAATAGGAATATTAACGGTACGATAGACTTCATTAACGGTGACGAGAATGACGTGAGTGAGCCATCGGCATCTCGCCACGGAGAGCCTGCAAGGCTTGCGCTATATACCACACACACAGCACTCACTATAATAGCCAATAACGCCCAACGCAGCGCCTTTCGTTCTTCTGGCTGCAGTGGTTCCATAGTCGGCAAATCACTTAAATCGCCGTCGAGTTTATTACCAGTCAATTTAGGTTCAACAATCTTGTCGGTGATCGCCCAACCTATCAAAGTAATGACAATTGAAGAAGCTGTGGTGAAATAATAGTTATTTAATGGATTTAATAAGATATTGGGATCAAGCAATTGCGCGCCAGCTTGTGAAATTCCTTGCAACATAGGATCAAGCGCTGATGGCACAAAGTTGGCCGAAAACCCACCTGACACCCCTGCAAATGCCGCTGCTATCCCCGCTAACGGATGTCGACCAGCAGCATAAAAAATCACGCCACCAAGTGGGATCACTAAGACATAGCCTGCGTCTACTGCTGAGTGGCTGACGATACCAACTAGAATCACCATCGGCGTTAACAACCATGTGGCAGTTTTGGCCATAATTGCCCGTAAGCCCGCATTGATAAAACCACTGTATTCGGCAACACCTATACCTAACATCGCGACTAATACCACTCCGACCGGATGAAAGTGTGAAAAGTTAGTCACCATCACGGAGAAAAATTGCGTTAGCGCAGAACCGCTTAGTTGGTTAACTACCTGTATACCTTCACCAGTTCTAGGATCGACAGCTTCAAAAGTGACGCCAGATAACGCCCAAGATAATCCCCACACAATAAATAGTAAAAATACAAATAATGCAGCAGGATCTGGCAATCGATTACCAATTACCTCTACACGATTAAGAATGCGTTGCACCGTTGAAGGTTTTGCTTCCATGTTAAGCCCCGAACTTGATTGATTATTATTCTAATGATGCTAACGAACATATCGAAAAATAGAAGGAAATACAAAGATTAATATAAGAAAAGGGGCATCACTTCAGCAGGTTGCAAACGCAAATTGCCCGATGATACCCCGTTATTAAGCGTATTATATGTTTGTTTATAGTTGCCCTCGCAATTCACCACCAGGGTTTGTTGCACTATGCACATTGATGTATAGGCCGTTACTTAGCAGTGTGTCGTATTGTTCTTGGGTTAAAGTGCCTGACACAGACCAATGATTGGCATCGTCCGCATTTTGCTCGAGTCCTAATACAACCCCACCATTGACACCTGCCACGCCTTCATGAATATGCGCAGCTGTAGCATCAGATAAATCCATCGTCATCACATGTAGTGTAATTGCCATTGTTGTCGCATTTACCGTGAGCGCTGCTCGCCCTGAGGCTGATGTAGTAACCGCTGGAACCTCATTATCACCGCTCAATTCACTCCATCTGACACTGATATTATTAGGCAGCAGTTGTCCACGTAATTCACCACCGGGATTAGTCGCACTATGCACATTGATATACAAGCCTCCGCTCTGTAACGTGTCATACTGCTCTTGAGTTAACGTACCAGACACAGACCAATGATTGACATCGTCTACATCTTGCTCAAGCCCCAATACAACGCCACCATTTGCACCTGCCATAGCTTCGTGAATATGTGCCGCCGTTGCATCAGATAAATCCATCGTCATCACATGTAATGTAATTGCCATGGTTGTCGCATTTACCGTGAGCGCTGCTCGCCCTGAGGCAGATGATGTAACCGCTGGCACTTCATTGTTGCCACTCAGATCACTCCATATCACACTGATATTCTCTGGCAGTAATTGTCCACGTAATTCACCACCGGGATTAGTCGCACTATGCACATTGATATACAAGCCTCCGCTCTGTAACGTGTCATACTGTTCTTGAGTTAACGTACCAGACACAGACCAATGGTTGACATCGTCTACATCTTGTTCAAGCCCCAATACAACCCCACCATTTGCACCTGCCATTGCTTCGTGAATATGTGCCGCCGTTGCGTCAGATAAATCCATCGTCATCACATGTAATGTTATTGCCATGGTTGTCGCATTTACCGTGAGCGCTGCTCGCCCTGAGGCAGATGATGTAACCGCTGGCACTTCATTGTTGCCACTCAGATCACTCCATATCACACTGATGTTGTCAGGCAGCAGTTGTCCACGTAATTCACCACCGGGATTAGTCGCACTATGCACATTGATATACAAGCCTCCGCTCTGTAACGTGTCATACTGCTCTTGAGTTAACGTACCAGACACAGACCAATGGTTGACATCGTCTGCGTCTTGTTCAAGCCCCAATACAACCCCACCATTTGCACCTGCCATTGCTTCGTGAATATGTGCAGCTGTTGCATCAGATAAATCCATCGTCATCACATGCAACGATATTTCCATCGTTGTCGAGTTTATCGTGAGCGCTGCTCGCCCAGAGGCGGATGATGTAACCGCTGGCACTTCATTGTCGCCACTCAGATCACTCCATATCACATTGATATTGTCTGGCAGCAATTGTCCTCGTAACTCACCACCGGGATTAGCTTCACTATGAACATTTACATAGAGTTCGCCGCCCGTAAAACTTAGCATGTCCTCAGCCATTAATACTGTATCAGCGGGTACATGCCAGATCGCACTGTCACTAGTGTCTTGCTCCAATGCGACTACCACACCACCATTTTGTCCGGCAAACCCTTTATGAATATGTGAAGCGGATACTGAAATATCGGACGTGGTTATAGACCCAGTTAGTGCGCCAGTGTCTAAATCAATAGTAAACGACCCCGTGCCTGTCGCACTTGTCTCAACATTCGGTACTTCCTGTTCACCCGTTAAGGTAACCGACAACGTAAGTGTATTGGGGGCAGGAGGAGGCGGCTCCACTGTAACCGGGTCATCATCATCACTATGAAAACAACCTGTCAACACGCCTAACAAGACTAAACCAACAACAAAAAACCTGATATCCGATAATAATCTATGTGTATTATTCATACTTCCTTTCACTCCGTTGATCCTGTGTGGCTCGATTGAGCATTAGCACTCAAAAGTATAGAAGAAAGAAGTGTATTCGCTAGCACGCAAATTCCTGTGCGTCTATTTTCGTGTTTTCACACGTTAAGAAAACAATAAAGTAATAGTAAGAGTATGTGACTACTATGCGTCGCCCTCCCCTATATTAAGGAATCATCTTGCTTTCAGTAAAAAAAGACGCAGATGCGTCTTTTTCGTTTTGATAAATAAAATTGATCGTTAATTAAAACTGTCTGCAATCATCGGATTGCTTAAAGTTGTCACTTCTGACGAGTGACTATTAAACCAAATACGCCAGCTAACAGTAAAATCCATGTTGCTGGTGTCGGTACTTCTACAGCTGAAGCGGTATAGGTCAACGCATCAAAACCATAAACAGCACCTCCACCACGTTGGCCAGCAAGTGAAAATGAAGTAATAGCAATATCGCTTATAACCCCAAAAAACGAGCTTTCATTCCAAACCTCGGTAATTTCCAATGCATCAATTATCGTGTGGCCTGCGTTATCCGTGTAGGTTAAGTTGGTCGCATTAAGTTCGTTAATATCGAATCCAAACGCAAATACGTCATGATTAAAGCCAATCGACAAAGTTTCCTGCTCATATGCCACCAATGCTCTTTCACCTTCGCTCACTAAACTGTTGCCAGTTCTCGAGCCGATATATCCAGAGATTGATGAAAAATCACTATTTACTAGGTCTATTTCATTAAATCCTTCGAAAGCCATCGGTGAATTCAACGCTTCTTCAAATGCCGCACGATCGGTATATACGATCAATCCTGCATGAGCTTGGTTAACGTATGCTAACGCAATTAACAGCGTCAGTACCACGTGCTTTAATTTATCTAACATAAAACGTCCTTAATTGTTTGATATGATTTCGTTTAACTACACATTTGCGCCAAGTCTAGCGTTGAAATATGCAAGAAATATGGAGATCCAATTCGCAGAAAAAGAACATTGCATCAAACAAGAAAGATTTATGTGTTGAAATGAAAAAAGTTAACTTAAGCGAAGAGCCATAACAAACGGACGCAGCCAGTATTGCTATAGCTCATAAGTTTTATGTTTACGAGTGTTGCACCTGTAGCAGGTTGGATTTAGTGCATCGTTACTTCGACTTCAATCCACGCATTGGCAGTGCCTATTGTGCCACCTTTGCGTTTTGTAGTTATCGTAAAGTTGCCCCATTTATCAGAGAAACTTTCGCCAATAACCAAAGCACTATCGAGTAAATCATAGCCTGGCCAATCATCACCACGTTGCTCAAGAATTGAGTTTGGTGTCATATCTAATAGGTAGCTCGTATCAAAGTAATAGTCTTTTACGTTGTGCTTATAGTCAGGCTCATATTCAACAATATTGATATATACACCATCAGTTTGAATTCCTTCTTCTTCTCGTGTGCGATATTCAATCCAATAAGTAGACTCATTGTTCCCTGCCTGTAGGCGCAAGCCAATGTCTCCTGAAATTGTTCCTTGATCATGGGCATAAATGCGATATGTACCAGACTGTGTAATTAGCGGCACGTTTTGCTCAATATTTAACGTATCAAAAAAGCTTTTGTAATAGAGAGTTAGCCCACCAAATGTCCATGCACTGTTCCCCATCAAGCTAAAATAATTACCATAGGTGATCGCCTCATCGTCTAAGTCGCCTGTACCTAATACATCGTCTTCCGCGTTGATCGCTTTAGCGTGATGAAGTCCCATCGCGTGCCCCATTTCATGAGCAATACCACCTGCTTTGGTTCTGTCATCGCCATCATCCCATAGTTTGATAAAACCTGGATTAGGGCTGGCTACAGGGCCTCGTGGCTCCCACAAATCATCGTCTTCATCATAGCGCAGCAAGCTCGGTGCAATGTTTAGGTAAACAATGTTGTCTTTAACGTTATAAACGTCATAGCCCAGTTTAGCAGCCTCGGCATAAAGAAAATCATTCCAATCCCACGAAGGTAATATGTCGTAGTACGATTTTTCTTGATTTACATCGAGGATTTCATTGCGAATTTCGTAGGTAACATCGAACCCGCCAAACGTTTCATTAGCGAAGTAGGCTTTTACTTCTTCCATCTCTTCTTGCACCCGTCTAGAAGAATAATCAAGTGCGACATCATTAAATTCGTATCTTAGAACGACCACATGTACAGAATCATGTTGCCACTTGTAATCTGCACCGTAGAGCACATCTTCACCACCAGAATCGTCACCATTTACGTCAACCGTATAGTCTTCAATTTCGCCAAAAGTGAAGCCCGTGGCAACCGGAGAACCATCGCCATTCATTGCGATTCTCATGCGTGATGTGCCACTTCGAATACGCGATAAATCCAACGTTCCCTTAACAACCTGATCGCTTATACCACTGCCTGAGAACACTCTTTCGTTCGATTCAAAACTGCCATTGTTATCGCTGTCTATCCAAATCCCCCAATCAGTACCCCAACTGGTTACAGGCGTTAAAGCAACACTTTCACCATCAGACACAGCAAATGTTTTTCTCGTAGCATAATCGCCATAACCACGATCATTTCCCGTTGAATAGAGATCACCGCCAATCATTACCGACGCAATATGTTCGCCTTCACCACCACGAGGTTGTTGTACAAGTGCATAATCTGGGTTGGTACCTGTGCCATCTTCACGGCCAACATTGATGATGTAATCGCGGTAATCACCATAGCTACTATAATCACACGCATCATTGCTAACACTATTGGCATGAAGCAACACGCGCATCGTGGTATTGCTCACTTGAACATTTTCAGGAAAAGCTACTGTTGCTGACACAGCAGTATTGCTTGCATTGTTTAAGGTATAGACCTGCTCATTGGCATCTGCGAAATCACCATCATTATTTATGGTCAATCCATACTGTCCAAAAGTCTTTGTAAGCATAGCCACTATATGCAGGTGTGAGCACTAAGGTTTCACCATTTTCAATGAAAGTACCGTCAAAGAACTGCTCTCCATTGAGTTCCACACTATCAATGTACTCATATTGATTCTTTGGCGAAATATCACATGCAGCCAATGCTGTTGGTCCCCAAATTGTGCTAGCAACGGCCATCGCTACAATTGTCTGCCGAGTGTGATAACAGGTTGATTTATGCCTAATTGAGACATTAGATGGTTTGCTAGTATTTGTTCGATTATGTTTAAAGTTCATTTGTTCCTCCGAAGCGTTCTAGTTATTGTTTTAAAAGAGAACAAAAGACCCGCTAAACCTAACACTCACCCACCAAACGATGTCCGTTCTATCATTTTGGCTTAGCTAAAATAAACGCATTAACACTCAATGAAACTCACGCAAGTTAAGAGGTTGTTAGTTAGTCTGTTTGTTATTTAACCAGACTCTAGTTGATGGGTTTTGTCACCTCAAATCATTTAAAATCAAATAAGATCTTCTGGCATATACCTTTAATATTTCTCACTTTATTATGCCGCTTCATTCAAATGAATCTCAGTAATGGTGTGAGTTCATATTGAAACATGCCAGTGAAGGGATTCAATAATCTTGAGGAAGAAGATGGTAAATAAATATATTCATGCAATATCGCTGTGCGTCACAGTTTTCATTACAACAAGTATTTACTCTTGTTATTCACGTGCTACAACCTTTGCTGTAATCGGTGATTTCGGTGAAGTAGGTACGGCATTAGATAATGTATCTAGCGTAATTAACAACTGGCAACCCGACTTCGTGCTCACCTTAGGTGACAATGATTATGAAGACGACTATACGAAATCAGTCGTGCCTTACTTTTCTGACTTTATCAGCGATAACTGCGAGAACAATCAATTTTTCCCTACATTTGGCAATCACGACTGGAATGGCCCTCACGGATACGATGATGTATTTCCTTGTATCAACGAATACTATCGATTTAGCAAAGCAAATATCGACTTTTTCACCATAAATAGCGATAGTCTGACACCTGTTCAGAAACGCTGGCTAGAAGATGAATTGCAAAATTCAGACGCTGAATGGAAAATCGTATTTCTTCACCATACGCCCTATTCAAGCGGTCGACATGGTAACAACAGCCAGACGCAGCTTGACTATGCTGGCTGGGGAGCAGACATAGTTTTAGCAGCTCATGATCATGTTTACGAGCGTATTGAACGAGATGGAATTTATTATTTTGTTAACGGGTTAGGTGGTCGAGCACCATACAATTTTGATAATTGCTGTGTGACAGGCAGTAAATTCAGATATAACGACAGTAACGGCGCTATGCGGTTCGACGTAAATGACGGCTCAATGCGTATTCGCTTTATAGACCAAACTAATACGACAATTGATGATGTCACACTGACTAAGTCTCCTTCAGCACCATCGTCAACTCAAAAGCTATCGAACGGCGTCTCTGCCACAGTTTCGGCCAATAAAGACGAGCAACTGCTGTTTAGCTTTGATCTGCCTGAAAATAGCAAGAACCTTGTCGTTCAAACAAGTGGTGGAACAGGAGACGCAGATCTCTACGTAAAATTCCTTGAACCGCCAACAACCTCATCTTACGACTGCCGTCCTTGGAAAAACGGAAGCACAGAAGCTTGCCTGTCGTTAGAGGAAAAGGCTGGCACATGGCAAATCATGTTGCATGCATTCGCTACATTCGAAAACGTCGAGTTGTTGGTATCATGGGAATAGTAACGCAAACCAATCAAACATGTGCCCACACTCACTAACATCAGCGAAGAATGAAACAGTCGATGCTTATCATAATCAAGCATCGATTTTTTGCACATCGCACATATATGGCTAACCTTCTCGCTCACGCTCTTTCAAAGTAAGCGTTTCTGGCGCGTTATTTCGGTTAACTAACCAGCCGAATACTCCACCAATGACAAACATAAGTAAGCTGTATGTTACCGCTGGAATAGTCATAACTGCATTGCCAATTAGCGTGCCAGCTACGACCAATGCAAGTGTGCCATTTTGTATACCAACCTCTATGCTAATGCTGATAGATTGCGCCTTATCCAACCGCATAAACTTAGCAACAAAATAACCTACAACGATACTAACAACATTCAATGTTAGGCTGGCAAATCCTGTCTGAATAAAAAAGCCCGCCATGTCGCTCCAATTCTTGGCCATCAACGCGGCGATAATTAAGAACAAAAAGACAATAGAAAACACCTTTACAGGCTTTTGCGCTTTATGAGAAAACACAGGAAACTTGTTGTGTACCAACATCCCTAGCGCAACGGGTAATACGGTTATCACCGTCAATTGAATAATCGTCTTTAGTACAGGAATAGAGAACTGGGTTGACTCTTCCATGAAATAAACCATCGCAACACTAGTGACAATTGGAATCGTAAAAGGAGTGATAATACTGACCAACGCGGTTAGGCTAATAGATAACGCTACATCCCCTTTAGAAAGGTAACTCAGCATGTTTGACGTTACGCCACCTGGGCACAAAGACAATATTATTACCCCGACAGCCAGCTCTGCGGTCAATCCAAATAGCCAAATAACGATACAAGCCAACAGTGGCAATACCAACATCTGGCAAACAATTCCTATACTAACTGCCTTTGGTTCGTTAAATACCCGCGTAAAGTCAGCTACTTTAGTTGCCAGCCCCATACCAAACATGATGATAAATAATGACAAGGGCAATATCAGTTGTGTAATTATGTCAGCTTCCATGTATCACTCTATTATTTGTTATTTGTCAGGTTAAGCGGTGTACTACCTTAAAGACTTACAAGCCATGAACATATACCGCCTGACCCAAAATATTATTTTTCACATATTAACCAGTATATATGTCATTTCATTTAAACTTGAACAATTACATGTCATAACTGAACTTAAAACCTTGTATCTTTTCTGAGAATTTCCAATCTTGGTACTTGGCACGACGGAGTGCTTCAGTTTAACCTCGCGTTAAAACTGGCAATTTAGCATATGTTTTGTGCTCTTTCGGTTGATATGCAGCCAATACAATAGCGAATAGAATTGTTAGTGCCCCCACTAGCTGAATACCATTAAGCGTTTGGTCTAAAAACCAATAACCTAAAATACAAGCAGATACGCTGCTTAAAAATCCAAGAAACGAAACTATGACTGGCGGCAACTTTTCAATTCCTTGAAACCACAGGTAGTAACAAACCATAGCGCCCATAACACTTAAGTAGCCATAGCCAATCATATTGGTAACGGAAAGCTCCGATGGCACCCCTTCAATGAACAAAGTAACAGGTAATAGGAACAGCCCTCCCACCAATAATTGCCAACCAGTAAAGCCAAGCATACTCATGCCTTGCGGGCGTCCCCATTTCTTATTCAAAACAACGCCTACAGACATACTTAGCGTGCCGATAACGCCAACTAATACGCCTAACGGATCAAGTGCCATCGTATTGTGCGATAGCAATAATCCTATCCCGAGAATACCGAGACAGCTTGCAATTAGTTGTGTAACCGACAATTTATTTTTTAGTAAGAACCAGCTTAATAGCATTACGAAGATCGGCTGCAATGACCCTACAAGTGCAGCCATACCACCGGGCAAATACGTCGCAGCAAAAAACAAGCAGTAGAAAAACAAACCAATGTTTAAGAACCCTAAAGCCGTCATTTTCAACCACCATGATTGTTGAAGTTTTGCTTTGCTCAACAACACCAATAGCAAACCTGCGGGTAAGGCTCTTATCGTTGACGCCATTAATGGACTTTCAACAGGTAATGCCTCAGTGGTTACGATGTATGTGCTTCCCCAAATTATTGGGGCAATCGCCGTTAATGCGATAATTTTAGTGCGGCTCATTTTTTGTAACTCCTAAATAACATTGGCTAACTTGTCAGTGATCGACAATCCATTTCAACCATGCTCAAAAACCTTCCAAAAAAGTATCTTTCACAAAAGATACTTTTCAAAGAGTAATGGTGTTTTGATTTTTATTCAAGTATCTTTTTGAAAAGATACTTTTTCTAAAGGAAACATAATGGCGTCAGATAAGGTAGATGAGATTCTTAAACAATGGTCTCAAGCTAGACCAAATTTAGACTGTTCAGCGATGGGGGTAGTAGGAAGGCTCCGCCTTACATCGAATATATGGACGGCAGACCTAGAAGTAATATTCAAGCAATTTGACCTGAGCAATATTGAGTTTGATATTTTAGCGACCCTTAGGCGTAGCAATCAGGCGATTACCCCCACGGAACTCTACAACACCTTGATGTTATCTTCCGGTGCAGTGAGCACGCGTATTGAACAACTTGTACAGCGAGGATTCGTAGAACGCATCGCCAGTGAGCACGATAGGCGCAGTGTAAAGGTGAACCTAACGGCATCAGGCTTGGCGCTAATAGATCAAGCGGTAGAAGCGCATGTAGCCAATATGGATACCATGCTGAATGCACTTGATACAGATGAACAGGCTCAGCTTGCTAGCCTGTTAAAGAAAATCTTAGTTGCGCAAGCATCTTAAGCATATCGACTTTTGTCGTTTTGACTGAGATTCAAGCAGTTTTAGCGTCGCCGAACAAGAACAATTACGCATGGTGAACAAGCATAAAACCGATACATTTTCACCAAATGAAATACTCTTATCTACTAAGATTATTTGCGCTTAATTGCTGATTCATACTCACAAGCGTATTTTGAAGCGGCATAAATCGTCACATGTTCGGCAACCCTGACTTTGACGCATCTTGCATTTGGATCAACGCGATTTTTTTGGATAATCGTAAATGTGCCCTCTTGCTCAGACGACAATGCATATTTGAATGCATCATTGCTACCTTCTTCAATGGATGTGAAAATACCGCCGATTAGCGCCCCAAAGATCGCTCCGCCAATCATATCCTCAGTATCTCCGTCAAGGTTTTCTATCAGTCCAACGCTACCACCAACTAGTACGCCAGTTTCGATATTTGAACTTAATTCGACAGGCGTGACTTCAATGATTGTCGCATAGAACTCTTTTATTATTTTGTTTTGATTCGCCCGAGGATCGCCAGATGTGCTGCATCCAGCCAGCATGAAAATGCTCATAACTATGGCTGACTTATTCATTTACTACCTATCTCTTGGTTATTGGTATTGAAAACTGTAGTAAATTAGCAGGCTAATAACCGTTTAAAGACTGTGCTATTAATGTCATTAAATGTAATACCATTCCCTATGTTTTCTTTTCGTATTGCGCTAAACATGTTAAAAACACGTTATATTAATTGAACAAAAGCAGTCGCTATGGACTACCAAACAACGGTTCTCATCACACTCATCGTTTATAAAGTACTTCTTATAGGTATAGGTTTATGGAGTAATAAACGTGCGCAAAATACAGAAGAATTCTTTATCGGTGGTCGCTCATTGGGTCCATGGGTAGCCGCAATTAGTGCAGCTGCGAGCGCTTCTTCAGCTTGGTCTTTGTTAGGCATGAGTGGCGCTGCATATTTTCTGGGTGTATCAGCAATATGGATTGTGCCGTCGGTGATTTTGGGCTACTGCTTCAATTGGCTGTGGCTGGCACCAAGAATACAGCGAGCGGCAAAACACAATGCCAGCGTAACGCTCACTGACTTCATAACGTATAAAGCATCTTCCAAAAAAGCAGCGATCATTTGGTTATGTACTTTTTGCATCGTTATTTCATTTGCTTTCTATATTGCTGCCCAATTTCAAGCTGCCGGAACTATGTTCAGCGAAACATTTAATATGAGCGCCAATACCAGCATTTTACTGGGCACAATTATCATACTGATATACACCTTATTAGGCGGTTTTTGGGCAGTAAGTCTAACCGATACGCTTCAAGGAATACTCATGGTTGCCACGGCTGTACTACTACCTGTAGCAGCAATTATTACTATTGGTGGTTTTGATTCGTTATGGCAACAAATGCAGTTAGTATATAGCCCTACTCAGCTTTCTTGGTTTGGTGAACATCAAGGCATCAACATTATTGCATTTATCATCGGCACGTTAGGCATTGGGCTTGCCAATCCTGGCCAACCTCATGTGGTTAACCGATTAATGGCACTAAGAGACGAAAAAGCCGTGAGGCAAGGTAAATATATTGGTATTGGTTGGTCTGTGGTTATTTTTGTCAGCATGTTAATTGTTGGCTGGAGTGCGCGTGTTTTGTTGGTTGCTGATATCCATCACGAACAAGCGATGATATCTCTTGCGCAGCAGTTATTCCCTCCTGTACTCGCTGGCGTGGTTGTTGCTGCAACGCTTTCTGCCATTATGTCGACCGCAGATAGTCAGTTACTTGTGGCTGCTAGTGCAGTTTCGTATGATATTGGCTCTGGTTCGCAAAAAGCCAGTATGTTTCGTTCCAAGCTCACGGTTGCACTGATGTGTGTGATCTCAATGCTTATCGCCATGTGGGCCCCTCAAGATATTTTTACCCGCGTTTTATTCGCTTGGAATGCATTGGGCGCAGCTTTTGGTCCAGTCGTAATCGTTTTACTAATGAACAGAACATGTCAGGACAAATACTTGTTTAGCGCAATACTCATTGGATTTTGCAGTACCGTTATATTCCACTGGCTGCCATCACCACCTGGAGACGTTATTGAAAGGGTGTTGCCATTTATTCTTGCGTTTGCCTGTGCCTGGGTCGGTAGTGCACCTAATACGAGTTCGGTAAATCGCCAACAAAACTCACTAACAAGTTATGAGAATAGCTAACGAAATTACCCATTGTCGCTGTCCTTGCGTCATAATGTAAAGAATGAGAAAACGTTAGAATGATTGGTTCAATATATTTAGCTAATTGATTCCCCAACGAGAAGAGGTAGCGTATTAAGTCGCATTTGATTGTCAAAACAGTAATATGCTTGGTGGCGCTTCTTCTTGGCAGCTCTACCGCATACGCCTGCAAGAAAGAGTCGTACACTATTGGCGTACAAGCCATTGATTATAGTCCGCATTACAATTTCGTTGACGAAAATCGTACAAGTTACTTTACCGACTATGTTAAATGGCTCAATAAGCATCACCCTTGCCAGTTCAAAGTAGTTTCATTACCAATTAAACGGCTTAATTACTTTTTTGAACAGGGAGAAATAGACTTTATTTATCCTGACAACCCTAATTGGCACGATCAAGTAACAGCTAATTCCAGAATTTATAGTCAGCCACTGGTCACTGCATTGGGTGGGACTATGGTTAATTTACTGGATGAATATATCACGATGAAAGACTTTAAACGATTGGCATTTCCAAGGGGCTTTACACCGATAGCGTGGCTGCCAATACAAGCCGAGTATCTCATTGAGTTTTCAGAGACCAACTCAGCTAAAGCAGCACTATTAATGGTTCAAGCCGGTCGTGCACAAGGGGCCGATGTTGAATGGAATGTTGCCAATTATTTAATTCAGCAACATAGCCTCGAGCCTATGGCATTAGGCAAATACCTTCCTTTTACACCTACCGAGTTTCATATTGCTACGCTTAACCATAAAAGCCGACTAACTGAAATCAATCAACTCATGCACAATAATCGTGAGCAGCTTGACGCACTAAAGCGTAAACTGAATATTCAAGAATCTATCGAAACAAATCATTTGTCAGTTAAATCGCCAGCGGATAAGTAAATAACAACAAATGCAACATATTCACGATAAAGTGTAATAAAACTGGCATAAGGAGACTTCTGTACCAGTAATGCGCCAAGCCATAAAGCAACCCTGCAAGTGTCGCAACGCATACATAGGCAAATCCGCCCGAAAAATGTGCAACCCCAAACAAAATACTAGTAGCCGCTAAAGCGACAGTCACACCGTATTTTTTCACTAACGTCTGTTGCACGAATCCACGGAAAAAAGCTTCTTCAGCGACACAAGTCAGTAGCAAGTTACTAAAGGCAAAAAACATCCACCATTCTGGCACTTTAACATCTGGCTTGATTAGACCAAGTCCGTATGCAATGCCGAATATTGCGACAACCAAAACAACCATCATGGCAATCTTTACCACGTGTTGCCAATGGTTTTGATAACCTTTAGCGCCACCGTTAATAGGCATAAATGTTAATGTTCTGTCTTGATGATGATCACTCTTCATCAACGTAGGTACCGATAGGAGCAAGATGAAAAATATCAGCGGTTTATCAATGTTTAGATACATCGAGTACTCAATGCTCAATTCACTCGCTCTGACATTGTTTAGGAGCAAAAAATTGTTAAAACCGGGCAAGAGATGTGCTGCTAATGCGATTAGCCAAAGACATAGCAGACTACAACATAGGATACGGCCCCAAACCTTTGGTGCGCGCTTTGACAATAGCGCCAACGCAACGCCAATACCAAAGCAAGCAAGTCCTTTGAAAGTTAATTGCTCAAAATACAGTGCGCTTCCTATGGCAGCAATGAAAGGCCAATACCAAAGTCGCTGTTGCTGACGAACATCTGCAAAAGCCAGCACGATGGCAAGCGCAAGAAATCCCCACGTGATAAATTGAGTCTCAATAATTTCCATTTATTAATCATGGCAACGAAAAAAGGCGTGCTATTATTTCTTACGCTTCCTCATGTGTAAACCTAAAAGCAGCAGTTGCTTAGACCACCTAAGAAATAATTCGTCTTATTTAAAACTTGAACGTTCAACAAAAGGTTTTGCTTTTTGTCCTTTAGACAAGCCATTTCTCATGGCGATTTTTTGGTTTTTACGGCCAAGCAGCCTAAGCTGTGTGATCCTTTCCCACATTAAAGCGGCCCATGTATCACGCTTCCATGTTTTCTTAAAAAGATACTTAGTGGCAGCTACAGCATCTGGGCTTTGTTGACAAATCAGCTGAGCAAGTTGTTCCGCCTGTTTCATTGGCTCCTCATCTATTTTACTGATAAGTCCATAATCAGCACCTTGTTCACCCGAAAATATTCGCCCAGTCATCGTCAATTCTTGTGCAATATCGACGCGTGTCAATCGAGACAAAGTGACAGTGCCACTCATATCAGGAATAAGCCCCCACTTCATTTCCATAATAGATAATTGTGCGTCTGGCGTTGCAATGCGATAGTCAGATGCCAAAATTATTTGCATGCCTGCGCCAAAACAACTGCCATGGACGACAGCGATAACAGGGATAGGCAAATCACGCCATATGTGCGCTACGCGCTGAAAAACATTATCTTTTCGCCATGGTAATCTTGCGAAGAATTTCAGAATCATACTGGGATGTTTAGCAACATAACCAAAGTCCAACCCCGCGCAAAACGAAGGCCCTTCGCCACTTAATATGACGCATCTGATATCACGCTGTCGCCTTATTTTTTTCGCCGTGTCGATAAGCGTTTCAAACATCGCCTTATCTAGACCATTGTGTTTTTCCGGACGGTTTAGTCCGACATATGCAATATGATTTTTTACTTGAAGCGTTACGCGATCCGACATTGCCATGGATATTACTGGTTACTATGAGTTTCTAAACAGCATTACACATCCGACCAGAGAATACTAGCCCACTGTTCACACTCTATAGTACTAAGCAATTAGTGCCCGATATAACAATTATTGCCCCTATGTAACAATGTTGTTCAAACGCTTCTGTCACTTTATTAACGAGGTTTAAGTAGTATGAAAATTCTGAAAGATGCGATTAACCGTATTAATTAAAAGGGCATTTTTGAACAATTAACGACATAAACAGTTACACATTCAGTTTATTTTTGATCACATCCCACCAGCAATTTCCCAATAACCAATTAAAAGCAATAGCTTAGTCATTATCGACTCTTTTCTGAGACACGGCTACTGTGATTTAATCGCTGAATTATCTCAGTAAATTCCATCACTTTAATTCACTTTCAGCTAATTTAGACTATATTTTAGAAAGTGTGAGAACTGTTTAATCTATTGAGCAAGTGAATGCCTGGAAACTATAAACTATTCATACTTGATGACGATCAACCCTATGCGGAACTTCTTGTTGAAGTAGCTAGAGATCAAGGATGGCAAGTCGAATTTGATACCAATCCTCTCAATTTTCTTCAGCGTGAGCTAGATTCTCAAAGTGTGCTTGTTTTAGATTTGTTCATGCCCGAAATTGATGGTATTGAAGTCATTCGCTCGCTTGCCGAACGGTCACAAAAAATTCCACTCATTTTGGTCAGTGGCTTTGATAATAAAGTGCTGCATTCGGCGCAACAACTCGCCGAAGCACACAATATAAAAGTGATAAGTACACTCACTAAGCCGTTTAAAATGCAAGACTTTGTATCTTTGCTCGATGAAGTGAAGCATGACTATTTTACCCACGAAAGTAATCATGAAAGTATCATAACTTTTAACAAGCAAGAACTAGAAACAGCGTTACTTAAAGATGAATTCACGCTACATTACCAACCTCAATTTGATATCAATACCCGTAAAGTTATCAGCGTTGAAGCTCTGGTGCGATGGCAGCACCCAGAACTAGGTCTGGTTTTTCCCGATAAATTTATTAATTTAGCTGAACAATATGGCCTTATAGAACTAATGACACGTAAGGTACTCACTTATGCAGCAAGAGATTTGAGTATTTTAGAACGTTCAGGGTTTGAATTGGGCATGGCGGTTAACGTAACTGCAGAAAACATCACGTCGTTATTTCTACCCGAGCAATTAAAAAAACTCATGGATGAAAGTGATATAGCACCCGAAAAACTGACCCTTGAGCTCACTGAAAGTGCAGTAATGAGCAAGTTAACCTCATCACTTGATGTGCTTAACCGACTACGAATGAAGGGATTTCACCTTTCAATCGATGATTTCGGTACAGGCTACTCTTCACTGCAGCAGCTCTATCAAGCCCCCTTTAATGAATTAAAAATAGACCGCACTTTTGTTTCTAACCTTATGAGAGACAAAGAAGCACTAGTGATTGTAAAGATTTGCATTACCTTGGCCAGAATGCTCAATATGAAGTCGCTCGCAGAAGGAGTTGAGACTGTTGAGATTTTGGAACAGTTACGCCAATTTGGTTGTGACATGGCACAAGGCTATTACCTGTCAAAACCGTTGGACTTTGAAAGTTTAGTCAGTTGGCTGGTAGAAAATAACCACTTGCAACAACGCAAAGATCTTCGAATAAGTTAATTCCCAACTCAGAACGCATAAATCCTGAATAGCAATTACTCACCGTTCCTTTTATAACACCACCATGCGAGAAAAACGCTACTTCGCGCCCTTCAAATGTAACTTGTTGTTATCAGGTATGGCTTTACGTAAATAAGTTGGTAAATTACTAACAATACTTATCTGAAACCCCAAAAATATGAACACACATTTACTCGCAGGTATAACTTGGAGGTTATGAACGTTGCTTAGAAAACTTGCAATTCTGGCTCTATTTGTCAGTGTTCAAACCTACGCACAATGCAATTCTCAAGATGCCGAATGTGTTCCTGTAGGCGATTGGCAATTTTCTGTCGCGCTTGGGGCTGGTGTGTTGACCAATCCTCTGCATGGCGGAAAACATATTCCTTTGGTTGTTATTCCCTATGTCAGCTACTACGGTGAGAAATTTTTCATTGAAAATACAACAGCAGGTTTCACGCTTGTGGACAACCCTACATGGAATATTAGTCCCATTATACAACTCAATAATGAACAAGCGTTTTTTGAACGTTGGCACCCGAATAATATTTTTGTCGGTAATGCACAAGTAAGTTTCATTAATGGTGAAATCGCCGCAGATAATAGCCAAAGAAGTATTGATATTTCAGAGGTTAGCAAACGAAATTGGGCAATAGATGGGGGCGTCTTAATTAATTGGTATATAAATACCACTAGCCAATTGAGCACCGAACTTCTACACGATATAAGTAATGTGCACCAAGGTTCATTAGCGACTTTTCGTTACACTAAAATAATTTCATTAAATCAAGTGCAAGATAGCTTATTGAAGCTTGGATTAGGTGCTTCATGGAAAAGCAGAAAACTGACAGATTATTACTATGGTATCAATGAGCGGGACACAGAAAATCCAATGCTGCACTATCTTGCAGGTTCCGGCTGGTCGCCAAATATAAGCCTAGCTTACATGAAACAGCTGACATCGAACTGGCAATTAAAGGCTAACCTAAAACGTGAATTTTTATCAACAGCGATATCAGACAGTCCTCTGGTGAAGACACACCATGTTGATACGCTATTTTTTGGAGTGAAATATGTTTATTAGCCGTCTGTATGCACTGCTAATATTCATTGCCGTTCTCTATCCATTTACGAGTCATAGTTTGTCATCGTCAGCACCGGCAACAATGGACATAAAACCTGTTACTTGCATGGTGCAGGAAATTGGCCAACCATGTACTATGACAATCAAAATTAAATGGCAAACAAACGAGCCTCAAGACGTATGTTTACGCCAAGGTGTGACCAAGCTCAGTTGTTGGGATAATCAACATCATATCGACACTCAGATGCAGGTAACACTTGAAGATTCAATGATGTTTACTCTAGTTAATGCCTCCGGTGAGGCGTTAGCAAGCCAAAAAATTGATATAAATGCGAGTAACCATCACGCTTACCGACGGAAATTGAAATCAGATTGGAGCCTTTTCTAATGTCTAGCATTCTGCTTGTAGAAGACGATATTCGCTTATCGAGTTTAATCGGAAAATTCCTGCAAGGTAACAACTTCGACGTTACCGCGATACATGACGGTAAAGACGTCATCGACTATGTTAAAAAGGCTTCGCCTGATCTGATTATTTTAGACGTGATGCTGCCAAATGTTGATGGCTTCTCACTGTGCAAACAGTTGCGAAAGTTTTATCAACAGCCGATATTATTTTTGACAGCAAAAGATAGCGACTTCGATCATGTACTAGGGCTCGAAATTGGCGCTGACGACTTTGTAATTAAACCCGTAGAGCCGCATGTTTTATTAGCACGCGTTAACGTTCTCCTTAGAAGAACACAAAAGTATTCAAACAAGAACATTGATGAAATTACCCTAGGTTCGCTGCACATTGATAAGAAATCCCGATTAGTGACACTTGATGAGCAAAAGGTTGATTTAACGAGCCATGAATTCGAGTTACTGTGGTTACTTGCTAAAAATGCAGGAGAACCTCAAAGCAGAGACTACATTCATCAGCAAATGATAGGTCGCGAATATGATGGTTTAGACAGAAGTGTCGACGTGAGAATTTCTCGCCTGCGGAAAAAGCTCGGAGATGATACAGCCAATCCGTTTAAACTTATCACGGTTTGGGGTAAAGGATATTTATGCTCAACTACCGCTTGGAACTAGTTAGCCACCGCGCGTAATTTGCCTATATGCTTAGACTATTCATTAGTTTTTATTTTGCCGTTATCTTAAGTATTTTCGTTGTTAATTTAACAACTGAGTACCTGTGGCAACAGTTTTATCAAAATGAAAACACTGAGACGCAGTACGTCACGCAAGTCGCCAAACCATTGCAACAAATACTTGAGAGTCACCGTGACATTTCACACGTCACGGCGACCATAGACAATGCTGAAATTTTGGATATAGAAGATGTCGCATGGTTGCCGGAACAATTAACACGCCTAAAGCAAAACGAGCCAGTTGTTACCTATGATGCTGCGCAAGCATTTTATCTGAACCTTTCATTAAAAAACGCAGACAAAACTATACGTTTAGGCCCTTTTTATCCCAGCTCAACATCATCCGTGAGCAGGTGGTTGATCTTATCATTGTCATATATTGGATTGGCATTGCTACTCGTAATGTGGGTTCGCCCAATCTGGCGTGATTTGCAACAGCTCACGCAAATGACCCAAAAAATTGCGTTAGGCGATTTAGCCATCGAAAACACACCCACAACCCGTTCAGCAATTACCCCATTAATGAACACCATGCAAGATCTTGCTAGTAGAATTGTTCGACTAATGGATGACCAAAAGCAGCTGGTGAATGCTGTTTCTCATGAACTACGTACGCCTATCGCTCGTTTAAAATTTGCCATTGCCATGTTAGAGAATGTTGAACCACAGCAAAAAGAAGAGCTAAATGGCGACTTGGCAGAAATGGAACAACTGGTTAATGAAATGCTCAGTTATGCGCGCCTTGAGGCTCATATGGCAACGCTGACAAAAGCGCCTTGCGATCTTAGTGCTTTGCTCGACGCACTTGTTCAAAAATTACAACGACAAACCACACACACAATAGCCTTTAATGTCGTTGAAAACATAACAATCGCAGTGAACTCGCAAGCCATAGAGCGTGTTTTGCAAAATATCTTATCTAATGCAATACGCTACGCAACATCGCAAATAAACGTCTCGTTGAAAGAAACCAAAAATGAGGTTTATGTGACAATTGATGATGATGGCCCAGGAGTAGCCCCTGAGCAAAGACAAGAAATATTCATTCCATTTCATACGATTGATCAGAGCCGCTGTAAGAAAAACGCTGGGTTCGGCCTCGGACTGGCCATTGTTAAACGCTTACTAGACTGGCACTCGGGACACTGTGAAATATCGAATTCACCGCAAGGGGGCTGTCGATTTAGTGTCGTACTCCCGAAATGCCAGAACTAAGCGTTTTTAAATTAACTCAGTTTTATGGAGAAGATAACAACTGTTCAACGTGAGCCATATACTTGAACGAAGGATCAGACAGCGTGATTTCCGTTAAATAACGTCGTGCTTCACCATGACGATTCAATTGCGTTAGCACCACAGCTAAGTGGTATTTAACCTCAGAATTTTCTGAGTCCTGAGCGATAGCTTCTCGCAAAAGCGGCAATGCATCTTCAGGACGTTGTAGCTTGCTGTAAATCCAAGCTAACGTATCAATAATCGCCACATAATCAGGATTTAGTTTATATGCAGCTTCAGCTGCAGCTAATGCATCTGAAAGTTGATTCGATTGCAAATAAACTTGTGCCAAATTATTAAAAAACACAGGCTGTTGGCCATACTTGGCTATTAGTTGCTGATAGTATTTTGCTGCATTTGCATAGTCGCTTTGCAATCGGTATAAATCTGCACGTGCAATTCCCGCAACAATGTCATTAGGAGAATGTTGTAGCCAAGTCTCTATAGTTTTTTCCGCCTTTTTAAATGCTTGCTGAGTTACCAGCACTCGATAAAGGCCAAAGGTCGCTTTTCTCGATAGTACTTGTTTAAGCGCTTTTTCATAAAAGCTAACAGCTTCTTGTAACTTACCCAATTGTCGATATAACTCACCTTTCAACACCATGACATTGTTGTTGTCTTGATACTTAGCGACATAACTATCTAATAAGCTAATCGCTTTTATTTCATCACCTTTTTTGGCATATGCATCAATTAGATTGATGTAAGTTGGAAAATATCCATCATTCCAAGCAATTGCCCGCTCTAGGCTTAAAATTGCGCCATCCAAATCATTAGTTTGCTTTTGCGACAACGCGTATTGGTTTAATACATACGCTTTATTTGGCGAGTACTTAACCGCAAGATTGTAATGCTCAAAGGCACTATCTAATGCTTTGTTATTGAAATAAAGATCAGCTAATAAGAAATGGGCATTACCGTGGCGAGCATTACGTTTTAAAAACGCATTGGTCATGTCAATTGCCTGTTCTTGCTGCTTCTGTACTACATACAGCCCAACCAAACGACCAAGAATATCACCATCATTTTGATCTCTGCTATAAAGTTTCTCATAATATTCTCTTGCAGACGCATAGTTCCCAATTTTACGATAAATATCCCCCAATTCCATGAGCAACGCGTTATTTTCTTGGTCATCAGATGCTAAACGCGCTTTGAGTTTTTCGATGGCTTGAGCTGTACTACCTTTAATCACATCTAATCTAACCAAATGAATGAAAGCTTCTGTGTTTGAAGGATCACTTTCTAATGCTTTGTTGAATGCCAATTCAGCAGCATCATGTTGTCCCAACAGCCCAAGCAATACTCCTTTATATTTAAGATGAGCCGACGAGGTCGGTTGTTGTGTCAAAATATCTTCGACTAATAACAATGCCTCTGTTAGTTGTTCGCTTTCTTGATAAGCATTGGCAAGCAGTTCAAGTACTTCTATATCAGCCCGAATAGCCTTCGCTTTTTTCAACAACGATATCGCTTGCTGATGCTTACCAGAGACGTAGTGTAAGCGCGCAAGATCGTACAACGGCTCGGGTTGTTCCGGTACTGACTCAACTACATCAATGAAGTACTGCTCTGCTTTGGCCATTTCGCCCACTAATAAGTATACCTGCCCCAACAACGTCCAAATTTCTATGTCATTAGGGGCAATTAAGCGCGCCTTCACTAGATTTGTTTTCGCCGTATAAGGATTTTGCAAAGCAAGTTCAATTTTCGCCATTAATTTTAAGGCGCGAGGATCATCTCTGATAATCGCCAAGTACTTATCAAGGCTATCTTGTGCAGATCGAAATTGCTTCTTATGAAAACTTACCAATCCCGATAAATAATAGTAAATAGGATTGGTTTGCATAACGTCACTTGGCAACCCTTTAAATATTACGCTCAGGTGATTTTCAATTTCTTGCGCTTGTGCGATATTTCCTAATGCGCTTACAGCAATTAACTTCAAATAGTTTGCTTTAGGTTCATTGGGTATTGACCCCAAGATAATTTCTAAATCTATAAGCGCAGCCTCATATTCGGCTTGCTCTATGTTTAAATTTGCGCGAGTTAACAATGCGGGGAAGTTTTCTGGATTCAAGGCCAGTATTTGGTTAATTACTTTCAATGCACCATCAACATTCCCTTCTTGCAACTCTAAGTTTGACAACAATGTTAATGCTTTATCGTTAATCGGTGAAATTGCTAGAGCTTTTTCTACGTAGTTACGTGCAAGAGGATATTTGTTTTTGAGCAATGCAACTTGCGCTAAGCCTAACGTTGCTTCTATATCATTTTTAGTGAGAATGGCGGCTTCTTGATACATATGCTGTGCTTGTTCAAGCTCATTTAATCCGACATATGCTCGACCTTTTAACACCAACACTTTACTGGACAATCGGTTATTACCCGGAAATTGCACATTACTATCAACAACAGCCTGATAATTTTGTTGCAACACATATGCTTCCAATAATAGTGGTACTATACGGCGTTCATCAGCGCCTTTACTTCTGGCGTTAAGTAGTTCATCTTCCGCAGCAGCACCGTCACCTTTAGCTATGTACACTTCCGCCATTAAAATTAATGAAGGTAAATGTTCAGGATTATTTTTAAGGCTATTTTTTAAATATATGACCGCTGCATCTAAATCTGACGCATAAAATCTCTCTAACGCACTTTCGTAGGATTGATTAACGGCCTGCGCGAAAACGATGGATGAGAAACTACTAAAACCTAATACACTTGCCAGCAATGCCGTTTTTACAAATTTCATATTTATGTTTACCACGCGAAGACTCACCATTTCTACATAATCCTTAGCAGCAGAACTACTATTCAATATTATTTAGTAAGATGGATGACTTATTGACTTAATACTATTGTATACAGTTTAGTTACTAAATATGTCGATTATTTTTACAGAATGCCATAGAATAACCAAGCCTAACTAGCAAAATTGAAATAAATTTCTTTATTTTCACACGCTTGCACTTTTGGCCTGTTTTTTGTATATAGCACGAAGGTTCTGTATCTGAGATTAGGTAAGCCCCCACTTAATCACAGTACAATTAATAGTATTGAGAAAAGGTTTTATGATGAAGTATTTAAAATGGATCGCTGCAGCATCAATAGCATTGTCTAGCTCGATGAGCTTTGCTACTGACATTCCTGCTACTGAAATTATGGACAACTATGTGGGCGCTGGCTATGACAAAGATGTTTATGGCAATGTACATCGTTACGACACCGATAAGATGATTGTGTCTCGTACGGGAACCATGCTAAATGTCGACGTATATACCTCGTTTTACAACAACATTGGCCAAGATGGCATCAGATTAGGGGACTTGTTTATTTCTGATGGCAGTTTATTTGATCCTGCGTGGCAACCTACAGGTGGTGCTCCGCATAATGCAGATCGATTTTCCAGAAACAACAACAACACAGGCACTGACTGGAACTATGTTTATGACTTAGGTGGTGATCGTGGCAACACCAGTGGCTGGGGCCGATTAAAATCGAACTTTAATAACAACGAAGTTATGGTTTCTAACGATTACCATAATAACTCACGTTATAATCAGGCTGTTATGCTGAAGGATCGCAGCCATCACGTTAAACACAATGGCTACACACACTGGAGTGTTGACGACAGCTACTCGTATGCCAAAAAGATTGGCGACAAAAACGTAGGCTACGGTAAGGTAAGCTTTTCGATTGACGTAGCGGGCACAGCATTGGCAAATGCCACGCAAATCGCATTTCGTTGGGCGATGACCTGTGCAAACGATATTATCGAAGGTATGGTATCTGTTTCGACTGACCCGAATACAACGCCAATCCCTACACCACAAACATTCTTGCTGTTTGTACTTGGCATTGCAGGTATCGCACTAACGCGAAAGAAAGCCTAAATAAATTACATCATTTAGTAATTAGAAAGCGACCATTTGGTCGCTTTTTTTATTTTTAACCTTTGCTTTCAACCACGATGACAGATTGGTATTATACCAATCCGCATTAAAGATTGCCCACCACTGCCCACTTCCTTGAACACATTTTGATGACACGTTTTGTGTCTTTTCTAAAGCTATTCCAAGCGTGACTACATGCGTTGACAATATCCTCATAT
>NZ_JBQRUN010000026.1:0-35395 GCF_053485835.1 Thalassotalea fusca | reverse complement strand
AATATGTTTATCGAGTTTGCGAACCAGATGATTGGTTGGAACTAACTGGTCTAACGTAACCATTTCCAGTTCGTGTTGTTGCGGGGATGGCTCTCTTAACATGGCTCATTATTGTGAATTTCCATGTTTTTATTAGATCAAAGTCCTAGACTACTGTCTAGGACTTTGTCATCAGTCTGAAAGGAGGTCTCTAGACCTCCTTTTCTATTTACTATCAACTAAGCCATGAATAACAACTGTTTCTTCTTCAGTAATGACGAATATTAATGGCACACTAACAATGTCAAACCCGCAACCTTTTCGCCCAGTTGCCGTCATGTTCTTCGCCACATCGTTCTTCCGTATCGTAAATAATTAAATTTTTGACAATCTTTATGTTGATATTGATTGCGCTCAAAGCGGTTGCAATTTCGAGGTTAAGCAATTGAGATTCTGAATTGGTATAGCTAATCAAGTTTTCATTGCTATCAAAAACACATACGATTTGCAGCGAGTTAGGAAAGTCTGCATAGCTTACTTTATGAGTTAGCCACTGAAAACCCTTAACCTTTTTCAACGCACGTTCACATACATGAGTAAGTTGCTCACGTAGTTGTTTGTCTATCTTTTTATCTGTTTTACGCATTAATCTTTGCACCTTGAGTACCAGCCACAAAAAAAGGAGCTACCGCTCCTTTTCTACTAAAGTTGGTATCAATCAGTAATAAGCGGAGGAAACTGTTTCACTAAGTCATCAACCGCTTTCATCTGCGCTAGATATGGTTCAAGTTTATCAAGTGGTAATGCACAAGGACCGTCACATTTTGCTTCGGCTGGGTTAGGATGTGATTCAATAAACAACCCTGCGATGCCGAGCGCCATTCCACTACGTGCTAGTTGTGCAGCCTGAGCACGTCGCCCATCCGCTGAATCTGTTCTTCCACCTGGTTTTTGCAGTGCATGCGTTGCATCGAATATGACCGGTGCATATTGCTTCATTTCATCCATAGCAAGCATATCAACAATTAAATTGTTATAGCCAAAGCAACTACCACGTTCACACAATATCACCCTATCATTACCAGCCTCTTCGAACTTTTTGATGATATGGCGCATTTCATGCGCAGCTAAAAACTGTGGCTTCTTAACATTAATAATCGCGTTCGTCTTTGCCATAGCTACAACCAAGTCAGTCTGTCTCGCCAAAAATGCTGGAAGCTGAATGATATCGACCACTTCAGCCGTTGGCGCAGCTTGAAACGGTTCATGGACATCAGTAATAACAGGTACGTTAAATGTTGATTTAATCTCTTCAAATATTTTTAGACCTTCATCAAGCCCCGGCCCTCTGTATGAGTTTACTGATGAGCGATTAGCTTTATCAAATGACGCTTTAAACACATAAGGAATACCAAGTTTTTCTGTCACATTTACGTAGTGCTCAGCTATTGTTAATGCCAAATCTCGCGACTCAAGCACATTCATCCCACCAAAGAGAACAAACGGCCTATCGTTTGCTATTTCAATTTGGTTCAACTTAATAGTTTGTAAACTCATGTTCATTCCTTTCAAGTTAATGACTACCGATCAATTTCGATATCACTCATCATCATTTTTTAGTGTAATTTACTGTCAATAATAGACACTTGTGCTAATTGTTTTTTTAGTAATTGTGCCGCTGGATCTTTCGGACACTGTTGAACAAAGTATTGATAATCATCATAAGCCACTTTAAAGCAGTCCAATTGGTGCAATAAATACCCCCTATCTCGACGCTCAAATGGGTCTTCCGGGCGAAGTGCAATCAAAAGGTCAACACAGATTAGTGCCTTGTCAAACACTTGCTCTTGAATAAGCGCGGTTTTTAACGAGGTTAGGTGTTTCAATATTACACTTCGTTTATCCATAGTACTTAAATAGACCTGACTCGGATCACCGCCTAGCTCAGCCATTCGCTCGTCCAACTCTTGCCAATTTAGCGATTCGCCAGAAATCGGATCGAAAATAATGGTATAAACATCATCACAAATTATGCGTACCATCACTTTTTCCGGCACATAAACTATATCTGCTTCGAGCCCTGCTTGCTCAATAATATGCCTCAACACTATCGCTTTTAATGTAGGTGAAAGAATGCGCTGTTCAGTCCCTTGTTTAATTCTGTGCGATACTACGGGCCAACTTGCCTTACTTGTATCTACAAATAACTGTTCAATGAATAAGGCATTAATCATTACCTCAGATTGTTCAAGCACATCGCTATATGATTCTATAGCTTCAGCACAAGTTTCAATGATATTTTTCAAAAAGCACTTATCTAGCTTAGCGCCAAATATGTGTTCTTCAATCATAATAACAGTAGATAATAAATCAGTTTGTTCAGCGTTAATTTCTGACAACAACAACTCGTTCATAGGTACTAACTTTACTACTTTTCTCTTGTACGCATTTTGAATTTTAATAAGTTCTAAATTCGACTACTAAAATAATATCGGTGTTTTAGTCATTGCTAATTTTACTACCAGCACTACCCAGCCTAACGCTCCTACAAAACCAACCACCTGCATCATTCGGGTGCGAGCCAATTTTAGTGCGTAGTATCCCGTAAAAATATATGCGATAACAGCAAGCAATTTTTCTCCTAACCATAACTGTTCAAAAGGATTTAGCGCTAACTTCATCATCAACACTAAGCCAAATATAAGTAAACAGGTATCAATGACATGCGGTAATATCTTCACCCACTTCTTGTTTAACTGTTCAGATCCCACAAGCGTCCACGCAAAACGCAAAGTAAACAGCAAAACGCTCAATAGTGCTGCTGTCATATGTAAATGTTTAAATATCATGAGGTTATTATCCTTTTATTATCGTGCTTTTTTATAGCCCATAGTAATTCGAGGCTGACCATTATAATCTTCTATTGTTACCACATCGCTATAACCTAGATGTTCAAAGACACCTCGAACCGACTGACCTTGCTCAAAACCGTGCTCGACAAGTAATGCACCGTCATCATTGAGATAACGCCACGCGTTTTCAGCTATATGTTCAATGTCTGCAAGACCAGCATTGGCAGCTACAAGTGCCGATTTAGGTTCAAACCTTACGTCACCTTCCTTTAAATGCGGGTCCAGTTCATCGATATAAGGTGGGTTACTCACAATAATGTCAAAACGGCTATTTACATCAACGGCGTCAAACCAGTTACTTTGGTAAATAGCGACATTGCTTACTGCAAGTCGTTGTGCATTGCGCGTTGCTAGAGCAACTGCCTGTTCACAGTAATCAACAGCTTCAAGTTCCCATTTAGGCCTTTCCGAAGCAATGGCAATTGCGATCGCCCCCGTTCCTGTTCCTAAATCTAGACATTTAACGTTCTGGCTCGGGAATGTATTTAGAACGATCTCGACCAATACTTCAGTATCAGGTCGAGGTATTAGCGTTGATGAATTTACTTCAAAAGGTAATGACCAAAATTCCTTCTCACCAAGTATATAAGCAACGGGTTCACCTTTTACGCGCCGCTCCAATAACTGAAAAAAATGCATAGCGTCATTTTCAGGCAATAACTTTTCTGGCCAAGTAAGTAAATAAGAGCGTTCTTTGGCAATAGCTTTACACAACAGTAACTGTGAATCTAGTTTTGCGCTATCAGAAACGGCACTACATATTTTAGTGCCGTACGCTATCAATTGTTCAATTGAACGATCTTCAGGCAATGTCATGACAACAAGATTAGTTTTGATCGGCAAGTGCTGCTAACATATCCGCCTGATTTTCTTGCATTATGGGTTCTAATACCAACTGCAAATTACCTTCAATCACTTCGTTCAAACGATACAATGTCAGGTTAATGCGGTGATCTGTCATGCGACTTTGAGGATAATTGTAAGTACGAATCCTTTCTGAACGATCACCACTAGCAACTAAATTGCGACGCGATGATTCTTCTTCGCTTCGACGTTTTTCGTCTTCAGCAGCCTGTAGGCGTGCTTGAAGTACAGACATCGCTTGTGCACGGTTTTTATGCTGCGAACGTTGGTCTTGACACTCTACGACAACACCCGTTGGAATATGGGTAATACGAATGGCCGAGTCCGTTTTGTTAACGTGTTGACCACCGGCACCTGAAGCACGGAATGTATCAATTTTAAGGTCCGCTTTATTGATTTCAATGGCTTCAGATTCAGGAATTTCTGGCATTACCACTACAGTACATGCAGAAGTATGCACGCGCCCTTGTGATTCAGTTTCTGGCACACGTTGTACGCGGTGTCCACCTGATTCAAACTTCATTTGGCCATACACGCCTTCGCCAGAAATCTTAAAGATAACTTCTTTGTACCCGCCTTGCTCGCTTTCACTAATATTCATGATTTCAGTGCGCCAGTTTTGCTTTTCGCAATAACGGGTATACATACGATACAAGTCACCTGCAAATATCGCGGCTTCATCCCCCCCAGCACCAGCGCGAATTTCAACAAAACAGTTGTTGTCATCGTTAGGATCTCTTGGAAGTAATAAAATTTGCAATTCATCTGAAAGCTTTTCTACAGCTTCTTTCGCAGCCTTAAATTCTTCTTGCGCCATTTCACGCATGTCAGGATCATCATCCTTAAGCATTTCTTCAGCGGTTGCAAAGTCATTTTGCGCTTCTTTATAATTGTTGAACGCTTGAGTTACTTCTTCTAATTGCGAAAATTCTTTTGACAGCGCCTGAAACTTTGCCTGATCTGCAATTGTTTCAGGATCAGACAACAATGCCTGTACTTCTTCGAATCTTTCTACAAGCCCTTCTAGCTTTTGATAAACAGAGTCTTTCATTCAATAATTTCTTTATTCAATCATTCTTGTTCAGAGCAGATTTGCTCACGAATATCATATTAACGGTCGATAATGCCACGAAGTGTAATAACTTCCTGACTTTCTTTCAACTTAACCGTCACGGCTTATTTTGATGATCAATATCAAATATGTCGCGAAGATAGAGTAATTTGTCGAGCTCACCACCTTGAGCTGCACTTTGAATAGCACTTGTCGGTGCATGCATGAACTTATTGGTAAGTTTTGTGGCCAACTCAGCCACAACGGCTTCAGCTGGTTTGTCAGATTTTAATTGCGTCAATGCTTTTTCGAGCAAAGCATCTCGTTCTGCCAAACATTGGTTACGATAGCTTACTACCGTGTCTTGCGTGTTTAACCCACGTAACCACGCCATAAAGGTGTCAGATTGTTCGCCAACAATAGCTTCTGCTTTCTGAGCTTCTTTACGACGATTTTCAATATTCTTGGCGATAATGCCTTGCAAGTCATCAACTGTATATAGGAAAACATCTTCCAATTCAGAAACTTGCTCTTCAACATCACGCGGTACCGCCAAGTCTACCATAAACATGGGACGGTGTTTACGCCTATTTAGTGCGCTTTCAACCATACCTTTACCAATAATAGGTAACGTACTACCTGTCGAACTGATGACGATATCAGCATCGGCTATTTTTTCAGGAATCTGCGCTAATGTAATAACATCAGCGCCGAATTGCTTAGCTAGAGGTTCTGCTCGAGATATAGTTCGATTGGCTACTGTGATTTTACCCACGTTGTTCTCGTAGAGATGCTTAGCCACCAATTCAATTGTCTCACCTGCACCAACGAGTAAAACTTTCGCTTTCTCAAGACTAGCAAAAATATGTTTCGCTAAATTAACCGCAGCAAATGCAACAGAAACAGCACTTGCTCCTATTTCGGTTTCAGTTCTGACCTGTTTAGCAACGCCAAAAGTACGCTGAAACAAGCGATCCATAACAAGCGCCATCGTACCCGCAGCTTTAGCTTGACTGTACGCCTGTTTCATTTGACCAAGAATTTGCGGTTCACCTAGTACGAGAGAATCAAGTCCACAGGCAACACGCATCATATGATTAACTGCTTTTTTATCATTATGCCAGTATAAGCTAGGCATAATAGTAGAGGCTGGCACATTGTGGTGTTGTTCAAGCCATCTAACGACGCGCTCTTGGGTGGCATTGGTACCGCCCGGTGTGACCAAGTACAACTCGGTTCGATTACAAGTTGATAAAATCGCCGCTTCCTGGCACTGCACATGCTCAAGCATATCTTGCAATGCAATACTCAACTTGTCTGGATTAAACGAGATTTTCTCTCGAACTGCAACGGGTGCAGTTTTATGGTTAATACCAACAGCGACTATGGACATAAATACCTAAAGGTCTACAATTTCTTACTGCCATGAAATCCATGACAATGATCAAACTATACGGATATAATAGCTCAATGTTTTGTGTCTATCGTAGTTCAATTATAAGCGGATATGCTAAGCAACATATGATCTACAACAAAAACCCAGCAATTTTACGCAATATTTCACGTTAAGGAAAGTAGTTAGTTATATGAACGCCTATAGTTTTGCCTTAAAACCTACAAAGCGTCCCGTAAAAACAGCAAAAAGCGTATCTGGCAGGTTATTACGTAGCTATACAAAGGTTTTCTGTACGGTAATTTTACTTAGTTTAACGGCTTGCAGCAGCCTGCCCGAATTTTCTTCATCTAAGCCTACCATCGTTTATTCTCCGTCGAACCATAATGCCTATTTAACACAACTCACAAACTGGCAAGTAACGGGAAAAATCGCACTAATCAATAAACATTCGAGGGAAAGCGCGTCATTATTCTGGCAAAACCAACCCTATAAACAACAAGAGAAGCTCGCATTAACCACCTATTTGGGCATCAATGTGCTGTCTATAGAGCGAAATAAAAAACAATATCAAATTACCTTTAACGATGAGACACACGAACATCACGATCTGGAATATTTATTGTGGGGTGTATCAGGGTATCAACTACCAGCGAAAGCGTTGAAAAATTGGTTAAAGGGCTTACCCAATTCAAAAAAAGACAAAGTAACATTAGTGAAAGGTAAAGAAACACCGTATGAAATTATTAGTCATTACAAAGGATTAACCTGGGTTATTCACTATCAATCCTTTATGGATGTTGATGGCGTACCATTACCGCAAAAAATTAGCATTAAACAAAATAATTTAACGATTAAACTTTCAATCAATCAATGGATAATATGACTTCCAACACGCCAGTAGTAAATACTCATAAATCAAACTTTTTAGAATTTCCTTCGCCTGCCAAACTCAATTTATTTTTGCACATTGTAGGTCAAAGAAATAATGGCTATCACGAGCTAGAGTCTATCTTTCAGTTTTTAGATTTTGGTGACACCATTGCAATTCGGCCAACATCATCGGGCGAAATAAACCTACTTACCCCAATTATTGGCGTAAATTATGACGATAACCTAATCATTAAGGCCGCCAAATTGCTCCAGCAGGCAACAAACTGCCAACTGGGCGCAGAAATCAAAATAACCAAACGTCTTCCCATGGGAGGTGGCATTGGTGGAGGTTCTTCTAACGCGGCGACCGTGTTGCTAGCTTTGAATAAACTCTGGAAAATCAACTTATCAGACGAAGCATTATCTAAGTTAGGCCTGTCTCTTGGTGCAGACGTACCAATTTTTGTCCATGGGCATGCGGCTTTTGCTCAAGGCGTTGGCGAAAAATTTACCTCAGTTAATCCAACAGAATATTGGTATCTAGTAGTGCATCCAAACGTTCATATTTCAACAGCAGAAGTATTTACAGCCCCAGAGTTGACGAGAGATACGGCGCGTTTACCCACAGGTAAAATCGATATAGAAAGTTGCCATAACGACTGCCAACCAACCGTAATTAATCGCTACCCTGAGGTTGCAAATTTGCTGTCATGGTTGATAGAATACGCGCCGTCTCGAATGACGGGTACAGGCGCTTGTATTTTTTCACGCTTTGATACACAACAAGAGGCATTGCAATTACAGGATAAATTACCTCCGGGAAATACCTCCTTTGTTGCAAAAGGTGCTAATATTTCTTCAATGCGTAAGGCTATTAATGCATTGAATATTTAAACCAACCCGACGATTTTAATGAATTGAAATTGTCACTAAAATGAGAATGGCTCGCGGCAAGTTTCTTGCTATGCGGCCATGTAATTACTATGTCACAAGTTTCTGAGGAACTGATTGTGCCTGACATGAAGATTTTTGCGGGTAACGCCACCCCTGAACTGGCCAAACAAATCGCGAACCGCCTATACATTACATTAGGCGAAGCCAAGGTTGGCAGTTTTAGTGATGGCGAAATTAGTGTTGAAATAACTGAAAATGTTCGTGGGGCAGACGTTTTCATTATTCAATCTACTTGCGCACCAACTAACGATAACCTGATGGAACTTATTGTAATGATTGATGCATTACGTCGAGCTTCAGCAGGTAGAATCACAGCCGTTATGCCTTATTTTGGTTATGCGCGCCAAGACCGTCGTGTCAGAAGTGCTCGTGTACCTATCACAGCAAAAGTTGTGGCTGACTTTTTATCAAGTGTTGGCGTTGATCGCGTATTAACTGTTGATCTTCACGCTGAACAAATTCAGGGCTTCTTCGATGTTCCAGTGGATAACGTATTCGGTACGCCTATCTTGTTGGAAGACATGAAAGAAAGAAATCTGGATAACCCAGTTGTAGTGTCGCCAGACATTGGTGGTGTTGTACGTGCTCGTGCAGTTGCTAAGTTATTGGATGATGCCGATCTAGCAATTATTGACAAACGTCGTCCACAAGCTAACGTAGCACAAGTTATGCATATTATCGGTGACGTTGAAGGTCGTGACTGTATCATTGTTGATGACATGATCGATACGGGTGGTACTTTAGCAAAAGCTGCAGAAGCACTTAAGAACCACGGCGCTAAGAACGTATATGCTTACGCGACACATCCAGTTTTCTCAGGCAATGCAGCTGAAAACTTAAAAGCTTCTGTTATTGATGAAGTTATCGTTACCGACTCAATTCCGTTATCAGCCGAAATTAAAGCGCTTGGCAATGTTAAGCAGCTAACACTAAGTGGAATGCTGTCAGAAGCGATTCGTCGTGTTTGTAACGAAGAGTCAATTTCAGCGATGTTTGATAGCTAAAACTTACATTTTAGTGATCCCAAAAGGCCAGTTAAACTGGCCTTTTCTATTTGAGTTGCCCCCCCACCTTCCTTTTTTACTTTAATTAGCCTTAACAAAAACTAGCTAACCCATACACATAATGTTATTATTCCGCGCCTTTTTTTATCGCCTAGTAAAAAATACAGGTTTATAGAAAAAGCATTCAAGCCATTCTTGGTCGCAAAGAATGGTTAATTCATTTTAATTTAGGAAATAAACATGACTGATTTATTTACATTGGACGCTGAAGTACGTACAGATTTAGGGAAAGGTGCGAGCCGCCGCCTACGTCACGCGAACAAAGTTCCAGCGATCCTTTACGGTGCTGGCCAAGAACCAGTTTCTTTAACGCTTGCGCACAACAAAGTTTTCCGTGCACAAGAAGAAGAAGCTTTCTACTCTCACGTTTTAACATTAAACGTTGACGGTAAGCCTGTTGAATGTCTAATTAAAGACATGCAACGTCACCCGTTCAAGCCTTTAATCATGCACTTAGATTTCTTACGTATTGATGCTTCTAAGAAAGTACACACTAACGTTCCAGTTCACTTCATCAACGAAGAAGCTGTAGCGAAAAAAGGTGCTTCAGTTGCTCACCACATCAATGAAATCGAAGTGACTTGTTTACCAGCTGATCTTCCTGAGTTCATCGAAGTAGACGTTGCTGATCTTGAAGTTGGTCAAACACTTCACCTTTCAGACGTTAAACTTCCACAAGGTGTTGAGTCTGTTGAACTAGGTAAAGGCGAAAGTCACGACCAAGCAGTTGTTACAGCAAACGCTCCTAAAGGTGGCGCTGCTGCAGACGAAGAAGAAGCTGCTACTGAAGAGTAATTTGAGGACTTTTCCTTAGATGACTATTCAATTAGTTGTGGGCCTGGGTAATCCAGGCCCCGAATATGAGCGAACTCGCCACAATGCGGGCGTTTGGTTCGTAGAAGAACTCGCCTCACGATATAACATATCGCTTCGTCCTGAAAAAAAATACTTTGGTTTGTATGGTAAAGGTGAAATAGGTGGTGAAACCGTTCATTTATTGGTTCCAACTACCTTCATGAACAGAAGCGGACAAGCCGTTGCCCCTCTCGCTAACTTCTATCGTATCCCAGTTGAAAACATCCTTGTTGCACATGATGAGTTAGACATGGAACCTGGCGTTTGTAAGGTTAAACAAGGTGGCGGACACGGTGGTCATAACGGCCTGCGTGACATAATTGCTCGCATGGGTAATAACAAAGAATTTTATCGATTAAGAATAGGCATTGGCCATCCTGGCCACAGAGATCGTGTAACAGGTCATGTGCTAGGCAAAGCACCTGCTACCGAACAAGAGGCTATTAATCAAAGCATTGACGAAGCCAGCCGTTGTTTCGACATCTGGCAAACTGATGGCATTAAGAAAGCGCAACAACGCCTACACTCATTCAAAGCAAGCGCGTAACATTTTTATATAGGTAACTAGTATGGGATTTAAATGTGGCATCGTTGGCCTACCCAACGTAGGTAAATCAACATTATTCAATGCATTAACTAAAGCAGGTATTGAAGCGGCAAATTTTCCGTTTTGTACTATCGAACCAAATACTGGCGTTGTTCCTGTGCCAGATCCTCGTTTAAACAAGTTATCTGAAATCGTAAATCCAGAGCGCGTAATCCCAACTACAATGGAATTTGTCGATATCGCAGGTCTAGTTGCAGGTGCATCAAAAGGTGAAGGTTTAGGTAACAAGTTTCTCGCGAACATCCGTGAAACAGACGCCATAGGTCACGTTGTTAGATGTTTTGAAAACGACAACATCGTACACGTTGCTGGTGGTGTAAATCCTGCTGAAGATATCGATGTAATCAATACAGAATTAGCTTTAGCTGACATGGATACTGCAGAACGCGCCATTACACGTCAGGCTAAAAAAGCGAAAGGTGGCGACAAAGACGCCAAATTCGAATTACCAATTCTTGAGAAAATTTTAGCGCATGTAGAAGAAGGCCATATGGTACGTTCTCTTGAACTGACCAAAGAAGAAAAAGCAGCAATCAAATACCTAAACTTCTTAACAATTAAGCCTACCATGTATATTGCCAACGTTAACGACGATGGTTTTGAAAACAATCCTTATCTAGATCAAGTACGCGATATCGCTGAAAAAGAAGGTGCCGTAGTAGTTCCAGTATGTGCTGAAATTGAAAGTGAAATTGCCGAGCTTGAAGATGACGAGCGTGATGAGTTTATGGCTGATATGGGCATTGAAGAACCTGGGTTGAATCGTGTGATTAATTCAGGTTACTCCCTTCTTCATTTACAAACTTATTTTACCGCTGGTGTAAAAGAAGTAAGAGCCTGGACAGTTAAGGTCAATGCAACAGCACCACAAGCGGCTGGTGTAATTCATACTGATTTTGAAAAAGGCTTCATTCGTGCAGAAGTTGTTGGATATGATGATTTTATCGAACACAACGGCGAATCAGGCGCTAAAGACGCAGGTAAATGGCGTTTAGAAGGTAAAGACTACCTTGTTAAAGATGGTGATGTTATCCACTTCAGGTTCAACGTTTAATTACGTACTATCTTTCAATTCTTAATTTATTTAAAAACACAAGCTTCATAAACTTGTGTTTTTATTTATCTATACCACACTTTATAGCAAGTGAATTAGAGAATTAATCACTTAACGAGAATAAAAAGGCTTAGGTGCTAAGCGTTGGTGCAATTAATAGTTAGTCCCTGATCAACATCAATACAAAAGCACATAGTCCATTTAAACTCGCCATTCGGGAGCTTATTAGTACACTGATAACTTCAGCAAACGAAAAGAATATGGAACAACTATATGATATTCATTTGCTGTGTTCAAAGAACACTAGTACAGCTCTAAGTGATTTATTTATTTCAATTGATATTAGTTGTGGAAAACCATGCTAGTCGGGCCTTATCAGTTTCCTGCTGCAAAGGCCTGTTGGTAATACAACAATAGTAACAAAGGTACAATATGAAAAAAGCACTTCTTGTTGGTTCATTAATGTTATCGGCACTAAACGTTTCGACCGCTTATGCTGATGACTCAATGTCTCTTAGAATATGTGAGTATATTCAAGCTAATGACAAACAACGCTTGCGTAATTTTTTAAAGCAAAAGAAGGTTAAGATCAGAAACATTTATCAAGATTTACTATGCAACAACGACAATATTCTTGTATTTGCAGCCAAATCAAACTCACTGGATGTGGGTGAATTCATCATAGGAAAACTTCCAAGCAAGTACGTTGCCAGTGAAATAGATAATATTACACAGCACTCTGCGCACCTTGCTGAGAAGGCAAAAGCACGCGTTAAGTAATTAGCTTTTAAAGTTTTGAATGAAGGCAGCGAATAGCTGCCTTTTTTGTTAATTTTGCAAGCAAATATTCAAATACCAACTACAATGAAAGTAATCTTTGTTGTAATTAAGATATTGGGGTATTTGATGATCGAAAAATTCACCATCGGCTTGATTTTTGCGTTTACTCTGCTCTTTCCCATTGAAAGCAAAGCATTCAACTTGTCGCAGACAATTTGCGAATACATTGCCGCTGACGATAAAAAGCGTTTGCGGAAACTCCAAAAAACAAACAAGTTCAAATTACGTAATGTATTCAAAGATATTCGCTGCAACGACGACAATATCTTAATATTTGCAGCCAAACAAAATGCAAATGACGTAGGAGAACTACTCATAAAGAAACTCCCTAAAAGCATCTTAATTGAAAATATGGGAGAACTTGAAAGCCATTCAGCGATATTAGCTGAAATTGCTAAAAAGCGTTCTGGCTAATTTATTAGACTACTTATACATATTGAACCACTACACATTTAACTGTGGGTTAAAGTGATCGTATAAATTTGAAGTGAGCTGTCCGCAACAGTAGCAATTGAGATAAGTGCGCATTGCAAAAACCCAATACCCTCACCATAATTGCTTTAATATTTAAAATCTCGGTTCAAAATGGCGTTATATCAGTCAAAATGCACACTCTTTAGGCAAACAGTCAAAAAGTCGTAAAAAACTGAAAAAAAACGGTTGACGAAGCGAAAGCAGATTTGCATAATACGCGCCACTTGCTGAGAGGCAAGATTGTAAATGGCTACATAGCTCAGCTGGTTAGAGCACATCACTCATAATGATGGGGTCCCAAGTTCAAATCTCGGTGTAGCCACCATTTACAACGCGGGAGTGGCGGAATTGGTAGACGCGCTGGATTTAGGTTCCAGTATCGCAAGATGTGAGAGTTCAAGTCTCTCCTCCCGTACCATTTTCTAGCAACATTTGTTGCGAAGAAAGTTACATTGTTGGGGTATAGCCAAGCGGTAAGGCAGCGGGTTTTGATCCCGTCATTCCAAGGTTCAAATCCTTGTACCCCAGCCACTTTCTTTTCGATATGTGCAATGTAACAAGAATATCCTGTTGGGGTATAGCCAAGCGGTAAGGCAGCGGGTTTTGATCCCGTCATTCCAAGGTTCAAATCCTTGTACCCCAGCCAATTTCTTACTAAGTATGTTAAGTATTTATTTACAGTACAAGGTAGAAAGCTATCACGCTGCGGGAGTGGCGGAATTGGTAGACGCGCTGGATTTAGGTTCCAGTATCGCAAGATGTGAGAGTTCAAGTCTCTCCTCCCGTACCATTTAGCGTGATGCAAAACAAAAGCAAGAACTCAAAACCTCGTTTAAACGTCCCACACTTATAATCACCACAAGTACACTACCCCAATTGACATTGTAATCTATGTAAGCATTACTCCAGTTTAGCGCTATCAATCTCAATCAATCCCTATTAGCAACTATTATACCAATCCGTATAAGAAATTGCTCTCTTAGCGAGAATTTAAAGGTTTAGAGGCAAGGCATTGATTGCAAAGAATGGTTATTCCCTTGTTAAAATCAATAACGCAGCATATAAGCCTTTAAAACTCGCCCTTCGGGAATGCATGGGCAACATGATAACTACACAAAATAAGCTTAATGTACGACTGCATGGATGCAGGAGGTAGAGCGACGCAGGATGCAGGAGGTAGAGCGACGCAGGATGCCAAAGCCGAGAACAACTATATCTACACTTATTTCGTTTATTCTAATGTCGCCCATGCCATTCTAAGTGGGCAATTCTTTATGCGGATTGGTATTAATGCTCGCAATATTACAAGCCGCAAGCATATGCCAGTGCCTTTTGTTTCAACTTACCAGAGCGATTAGCAACAAATAACCCTAAGTTTCTGATCAACTTAAACGGCCAGTGCTCATTACTAAATGTCAAATAAAAACTATCCATTGATGACATCATGGCGAGGTTGTCTGCTCGACGCTTACTTTGATAACGCTTCAATACACTTGGCTCATGCCAGCACTCATTATTTCCAATAGCTTCACTAATAACCTGACGAAGTGCTAAGACATCTTTGAATCCTAAATTTACGCCCTGTCCTGCCAATGGGTTAATCGTGTGCGCAGCATCACCTAGCAGCAGCACTTGGTTTTTCACATAAGCATTGGCATGTTGTCGAGTTAGTGAAAATGCCCCTTTGTCAATTACGTTGATTTTTCCGAGTTTCTTTGGAAACTTTTGCTGGATTTCGTTTGAAAGCGCATCGTTAGAAAGTAAAGAAAGTCGCTCAATTTCAGCTGCCTGATGATACCAGACCAGTGATGCCTGATTACCCTGTAATGGTAACATCGCCACCGGGCCAGTTGGCCTAAAATGTTGCCAAGTAATGTCTTGTTGAGGAAGTTCAGTCTCAACATGAATCAGCATAGCCGATTGTCCATATTGCCAACCTGTTACCCCAATACCAACCATGTCACGAACATTCGATCGAGCACCGTCAGCAGCTACCAATATGCGAGCGTGTAATTCCTCATTGTCGAGGGAGACATGTACCTGTTGGTTATCTTGTCGAATAGCCTTCACTTGTTGCGGGCTCTTAATGGTCACACGTGAGTGAGCAGTTAACTTTTCCCACAGAGCCAGTTGAATACACTTATTTTCAATAATGTGCCCTAAATGAGGTTGCTGAATCTCGCTCGCATTAAACTCAGCATAAGCAATTTCTTCTTCCCAAACCCCAAGTCTGCGATATGGAACAGCGCGCGTTTGATTTACCTTCGCCCAAACATCGAGCTGCTCCAGTAAAAATTGCGATCCTAAAGATATGGCTGAAACACGTAAATCATATGGTGAGTCTTCAACAAATGGCGTTGGTGTTTTTTGTTCGATAACGGCGATATTAAGTCCGAGTTCAGCCAGTGAAAGTGCAGCTGCTCCCCCAACCATACCACCACCAACCACGATGCAGTCAAAGTATTCCATATTCTTCTACAGTAATAGATATTAGTGCCGATATTTTAGCGAACCTACTCAATGAATACGATGATTATTTAATAATTAACGTCTTGTTTAGCATCACAAACTACATAAATTAAACTATTTTAAAATCAAATTAATCGGTTATACTGGCCAAGGCTATCTGAGCCGATGCATACCTACATAATATTAAAAAGGACAACAATTATGTCAGCATTAAAAGAAGAAGTAAGAGTTACCGATGACTTCAAGGTGGTTTATGATTTCACGGACAAGCCAAATAATACAAATCTAGTTGCACATGAAGATCGCGCTGTAATTGCTAAGATCAGAGCAGACCTTGTACTACCAGAAGACAAAATTCTTACCGTCGATATCGACTTCGATTCAGACAGTGGTTACCACGGCAACGTCATGATTGTAATGGACGATTTAGGTGTCGACTTGTTAGCAACCGCATTTGACGTCAAGTATGGTAAACAATACGGTGACGCTATACGCGAAGAATGGCACATCAGACAAAGCCCAAATGCACCTCGCAAGCCAACCTATATGTTAGTACGCAAGCCAAATGTTGGCGAAGAAATGCCTGCAGTGTTGAAAGGTTGTGGTGAAAGAAAACATCCACCTAAAGTATCACCAGATAGCATTGTTTAGTTTTTTTTCTACTTCGCAACGTATTCGTACGTTGCGATTAAAGCTCTTCAGTTTAATAATATTTTTATTTGTACAGCTTCCTCTTTTTGCGCAAGAGGAATTGTCATCGCTTTCTGACGTCTACCAAATCGTTGAAGGTAACGACGGGTACATTTGGCTAGCTGGTCAACGCGGCCTCATGCGCTATGACGATAATGAACTCATTCACTTTTCAAGCGCATCAATTGATTCAAATGTCCCTTTTATATGGATTAATGACATAGCACTTTACCAAGATTCGCTGTTAATCAGTACAGAAAACAACCTGCTGTGGGAATTTAACACGCGAACAAGCAAAGCAAGTAAACTCCCCATAAACGTTGGTGATATTAATATATACACTGCGATAAAACACAATGATTACTATATATTTGAATCTCGCGACGAAAAAAGTATTTATACTTTTGATAGCCAAAAAACGCAGACAAGCTTGTGTTGTCAAACACAAACAGGGGTAGTTTTTTTACAAACATCTGAACATATTTATTTCTATAACCGACAAGGGCTGCACCTGTTCGATTTGCAGACAAACAGTAGTTCGCCGATTTTTTCACAAGATGTAAAAGCAGCCTTAGTTATTGAAAATAGAATTTTTGCATTGACCCATGACGCGATACATATATTCGAAGGCAATGCCCTAATCGCTAAGCATCCTATATCTCCAAATACAGTGACAATAGCTGCTGCTAATGATAACCAATCTATTTTTGCATTGAGCGAAAACGGAAACATTAAACGACTTAGCTTGTCCCTTAATGAGCTAGAACATAGTTACCCCCATACAAAACTTAATAGCATTATTAAAGTCTTACATGACAGTTCAGATGCTTTATGGGTATTGACAAGCTCTGGTATCGAGCGCCTTACCGAAACGTCAATTACACATCATCCTTTTGATGTAGACATTGCCTCACAAAGTATCAGATCCTTTATTTTCCAAAATAGTGTCTTACTGACAAGTTTTGGTGCTGGGCTACATAGCCTCAACGCCAATCAAGAAAAAATAAGCCAATTAGTTAATCAACAACTCTCCGAGAATGGCTTGTATATATTTGATAGTGTAGAAGTTAATGGTGGTATTTATATTGCGACCTTTGACGGGCTTTGGTTTTATGATGAAATTAATGAGACAACAACAAAGGTTCCGGTAGAAACAGATAATCAAGTATTTTTAAAGCTCTATAAGCACAAACATCTACTTTATATTGCCACTGACAATGATGGCTTTTTTATCTACGATTGGCGTCAAAAACAAGTAGTACTGCATAAAGATAAATCAGCGCCTTTTAGTGCCGCAGAAGTTATCGATATATTGCCGTTGGTTAATGGGGATATTTGGCTGGCTACGAGTAAAGGGGTTGATGTGTACAATCGTGCTACCGACCAAATAACCACTGTTTTTGATAGTACTTCAAGTAAAGTTCTCTCCTTAGCTTTAGCAGACGATAAAATATTTGCTGCTACGCAAGGTAATGGAATACAGGTGTTTAATTTAAATAAAGAACGCCTATTTCAATTTGCAACGGGAATAAACTTCAGCTATATCCGTAGCAATGCTGGTGAAATATGGGCTCCATCACGACAGGGCTTATTTAGAATTGATGCCAAAAACTATAATATTCAAATGGTTTCTGGTACTCAGGACTACTCATTTACAGGTGAGCCCGTCTTTTTAAATAAGCGGGTTTATTTGGCGCACTACTCTGGCGTATTATCACTTCCTCTTAATCGTGACAGTAGTTTTGAATCGCCAATAAAAATCAGCAAAACAACGGTATCTGGCAAGTCTTACCTCAATAATAGGAGCATATTCATCGAGTCATCCAACGACGTAGTGCAATTGCAACTTGCCTCGCTCGATTATAGAGACGGCCAGCCCAAAAAGTTTCAATATAAGATTAATAACCATAGCTGGAACCAAATAAATGGAAATCAACTCACATTAACAGGTCTTGCCCCTGGAAAATACGACTTGAGCATCATGGGCACAAACAGTATGGGTCAATGGAGTAAGTACCGTGCTTACACCGAAATTGAAGTTGCCTACCCTTGGTATTGGACAGTTCACGCACGTATTATCTACCTCACCCTTTTAATAAGCACCATCACGTTTATTGTCTACCTGTTATTTTTGCGTGGTAGATCAATACATCATATTCATACTTTGTTGGCACAAGACATAAAGAGCAAAGGAAAATCAGCCCTTAATACCTCTCGTAACTTACAGTATTGTTTGGACTTACTCGAACAGCAACCGCTTGCTAAACAACTCAAGCGTTATGATGAAATTAGTCGCATCATTCGTGAGAGTATAAACGAATTAAGTACGAAAACTGATACTAATGAGCCAACGAGATTACTAGGCAAAGACCTTAGCGTCGCACTCCCCTATTTGGCGCGCTTTATTAAGAAAAAATACTACGTAAAACTCACTTACAATATAGATTTTGATGAAGATGCGCTGAATTATGAAATACAATCGGATGTCTATCGAATCATTTACGAAGCCCTAACATCAGCCATATTGAATGGTGAAGGTCGCAATTACCATGTTGCCATGCAGATATTTAAACAAAAGCTTTGGCTTACGCTGTCAGATGACACTAAAAGCTTTGTTTCTTTCAATAATAAGATCCATTTTGACATGTCTATTTACTATGTTAGACAAATCGCAAATAAATATAACGCCTCGGTTAACACCTTTGAGGATAAAGCGCAGGGGAGCCAGCTTGTTATAAGTTTCCCGTTAATGAATGTTGAAGCTTCCTCTGTAAAAATGCAGTATTAATAAGTGATTGTCATCTTCCATTACGAAATGTATTCCTGATAACTACCGACTTATACAAATAATTTGGCAGTCAAGCACAGACAAACTGGCTAATAACCAAAATAAAGAGTAAAATACGCCTCTTTTTTATTAGGCTGTAGAAATTTTAGGCAAGTATTGATGAGCAAGAAGTTATATATCAAAACATGGGGCTGTCAAATGAACGAGTATGACTCGCAGAAAATGGCAGAGTTATTAGACTCAACTCATGGATTGGAACTCGCAGAAGAGGCGGAAGATGCGGACGTAATCTTACTTAATACTTGTTCAATTCGTGAAAAAGCCCAAGAAAAAGTTTTCCACCAATTAGGGCGCTGGAAAAACCTAAAGGCTAACAACCCTGATCTCGTCATCGGCGTTGGTGGTTGTGTTGCTTCTCAGGAAGGTGATGCAATTCGACAGCGCGCACCATACGTTGATATGGTATTTGGCCCACAAACGCTACACAGATTACCTGAAATGATTAAACAGGTAACAACAAACCACACATCTGTCGTCGATGTTTCGTTTCCCGAGATTGAAAAATTTGACCGTTTACCTGAGCCAAAAGCAGAAGGCGCAACGGCATTTGTATCGATTATGGAAGGATGTAGCAAATACTGTACGTTTTGCGTAGTGCCATACACCCGTGGTGAAGAAGTGAGCCGACCGCTTGACGATGTATTATATGAAATCGCTCAACTAGCTGAACAAGGCGTACGTGAAGTAAACTTGTTAGGTCAAAATGTAAATGCATACCGAGGTGCGATGCACGACGGTGAAATTTGTCGTTTCTCAGAACTTATCCGATTAATCGCGACCATTGACGGTATTGACCGCATTCGTTATACCACTTCTCACCCAGTAGAATTTACTGACGACATCATCGAAGTATATAAGGATGTACCAGAGTTAGTTAGTCACCTCCATCTGCCTGTACAAAGCGGTTCAGATCGTATTCTTACGCAAATGAAACGCGGACATACGGCACTAGAATACAAATCACAAATTCGTAAGTTGCGTAAAGCTCGCCCTGACATCTGTATGTCATCTGATTTCATTATTGGTTTCCCAGGTGAAACTGACGATGACTTTGAAAAGACCATGGATCTGATCAAAGCCGTTGATTTTGACTTAAGCTTTAGTTTTATCTACAGCGCTCGCCCTGGAACACCAGCGGCAGACTTACCTGATGATATTAGCGAAGAAACGAAAAAACAGCGCTTACAAATTCTTCAAGACCGTATCAATCAGCAAGCATTACGTATCGCTCGCCAAATGCTGGATACAGAACAACGTATTTTGGTTGAAGGCCCTTCAAAGAAAAACCCTATGGAGTTGCGCGGTCGTACCGAAAATAATCGTATCGTAAACTTTGAAGCACCTCACAGTGTAATTGGCCAATTTGTCGATGTTAAGATTACAGATGTTTACGCAAATTCACTTCGTGGTGAGCTTGTGAGAACAGAAAAAGACATGGGACTACGTATCGCTCATTCTCCAGCTGATATTCTTGCAAATAATCACCATAGCCGCTCAGTTGCGAAGACTGACGAATTAGGTGTTGGCACTTTTGTTCCTGAATAAAACGGATTAACTCTTGAGTAAGAACAACAAATATACATTAAGCCTTACGCCTGCCGACAATGCGCGACAGGCGAGCCTATGTGGTCCAATGGACGACAATCTCAAAACCATTGAACGTCGTTTAGGTGTAGAAATAAGCTACCGCGGTAGTGATTTTAAGATCGTAGGAAACGAACCTAGTGCGCAGGCAACTGTGGAAATTCTCAAAAATCTCTACGTTGAAACGGCTACCGTAAAAGGCGAATCAGCAGTTATCAGCGATGAAATGGTTCATTTAGCGATACTTGGTGCCAATGTGTTAGAGCAAGCACCAACAAAAGTTGATGTAGACTATGAAAAAATGGTTACCATCAAGACTAAACGTGGTGTCGTTAAACCAAGAAATAAAAATCAACAAGCGTACGTGCAAAATGTACAAGTTAATGACATCAGTTTTGGCATTGGTGTAGCGGGTACGGGTAAGACATATTTAGCAGTTGCCTGCGCCGTGGATGCGTTAGAACGTCAAGAAATAAGACGTATCTTACTAACACGACCTGCCGTTGAAGCTGGTGAAAAGCTTGGTTTTCTACCCGGTGATTTGTCACAAAAAGTCGACCCATATCTTCGCCCTTTATATGATGCTCTGTTTGAAATGTTGGGTTTTGAAAAAGTTGAAAAACTCATAGAACGAAATGTTATCGAAATTGCCCCACTCGCTTATATGCGCGGCCGCACCCTAAATGACGCATTTATCATTCTTGATGAAAGCCAAAATACAACCGTTGAACAAATGAAAATGTTCCTAACACGCATTGGCTTCAATTCAAGAGCAGTAATTACCGGCGATGTAACACAAGTGGATTTACCGCGAGGCCAAAAATCAGGCCTCAGACACGCCATTGAAGTATTAGACAATATTCCGGGTGTCAGTTTTAATTTTTTCCAATCTAAAGATGTTGTGCGTCACCCTGTTGTCGCAAGAATCGTTGAAGCCTATGAAGCGCATGAAGAAAAAATAAAGCGACAGAAACAGGCAGAGCTTGATCGTAAAAGAGCGCCAAATAACGACAAGGATGAACAGTAAATGTCAATCAACGTTGATGTTCAAAATGCTTCCCACAACAGTCAGTTGCCCACAAACGAACAATTGCAATCTTGGGTTGAGTCGGTGTTGTGTCGATATGAGCGTTCGTTCGAGCTAACCATAAGAATAGTCGACGAAGATGAAAGTCAGGCATTGAATCACCAATATCGTGGTAAAGATAAACCCACAAATGTTTTATCGTTTCCCTTTGAAGTACCTGACGGCATTGAATTAGATTTACTGGGCGACATAGTCATTTGTGCCAATGTTGTTGAACAAGAGGCCAAGCAGCAAAATAAAGCACTACTCGATCACTGGGCTCATATGGTTATTCACGGATGTCTACACCTACTTGGCTACGACCATATTGAACCAGAAGAAGCAGAAGAAATGGAAGCAATCGAAATAACAGTGCTTTCCAAGCTAAATATAAATAACCCGTATGAATGCTAACTAGCTGATTAAATTATTAAAAATAGTCTATAGCAAACAATACATTAATTCCCCTCACAATTTACTTGAATTAATCTTAGTTAAACGACAAACTAAGCCTAAACAAAGATATAGGAAGATTTAAAGCTCTATGAGCGATGACCATCCCCACTCTAGCCACGGCGCTTCAGGCAAATCACTATTTAATAAAATAGTACAAATATTTACTGGAGAGCCGAAAAACAAAGAAGAACTGGTCGAAGTGTTAAATGACGCTGAAGACCGTGAACTGATCAAGCCTGAAACTAAGCAAATGATTGAAGGCGTTCTAGAAGTTTCAGACATGCGCGTAAGAGACATCATGATACCGCGTGCACAAATGGTTACACTTGACATTAACGATCCTTTTGATCGCTCATTGAGCATCATAGTTGACTCTGGTCACTCTCGATTTCCTGTCATAAACGAAGATATTGATCATGTTGAAGGCATTCTTCTGGCTAAAGATTTGTTGTCTTATGGCTTTAGCAAAGAAAATGAAGGGTTGGAGCTATCTTCAATCATTCGTCCCGCAATTATCATCCCAGAAAGCAAAAAAGTAGAACCCTTACTAAAAGAGTTTCGCTCGCAGCGTTACCATATGGCAATTGTAGTAGATGAATACGGTGGAGTTTCGGGCGTTGTGACCATCGAGGATATATTGGAGCTCATCGTTGGTGAAATTGAAGACGAAACTGATGATGAAATTGAAGAAGATATCAGACACCTTGCTGGTAATGTATACCAAGTTAAAGCACTCACTGAACTCTCTGATTTTAACTACTATTTTGCCACACAATTTGACGAAGAAAACGCTGACACAATTGGCGGTCTTGTATTGCATCAGTTTGGTCACATGCCTAAAAAAGGCGAACTCATGACTATTAACAAGTTTGAGTTTAAGATAACTTCTGCAGATGGCAGGCGTGTTCAAACCCTGCAAGTTACAATACCCAAAAATCACCAAATTAATGGTAAACAAAGCGATTAATTAAAGCGGTTATTGCTATTTTATGTTAGACAAAGTGCTTAAACGATACACCGCGATTGTGCTAAATAAACACCTGCTATATAGCTTTGTATTAGGCTTAAGCCTTGTCTTTGCCTATGCACCATTTTCACTATGGTGGCTTCCCTTTTTAATTTTGCCCGTATGGCTCCAACAGTTATTGAATATAACGCCACGTGAAGTCGCGAAACGTAGTTTTGCTTTTTCTTTAGGTTGGTTTGCTAGTGGTATTAGCTGGGTGCATGTCAGCATTGCACAATTTGGCGGTATGCCATTAATTGCCTCATTGTTACTCATGCTGGTGCTTTGCCTTTATTTATCAATATATCCAGCCTGTGCAGCGTTTTTATCCAGAAAATTTTCGTTTAGTAATCAAATAAATCTATGGCTGCTACCAGCTTTTTGGATGGGTTTTGAGTATTTAAGGGGCATAGTATTAACGGGCTTCCCTTGGCTATCGTTTGGTTATACACAAATCGACGGGCCGTTGGCCGTTGCAACGCCAATTATTGGTGAAGTGGGATTAACCTTTACGGTAATGTTGATAAGCGTCTTGATACTTCACCTCATTACTAGAACACAAATTAAACTCACGCTCGCAGCAGGTGCTGTCGTAGCTATTGCTATGGTAAATATTCCACAACATGGGTTTGTGACGTTGAATGGAGAAGTTACACGAGTAGCTCTAGTACAAGGAAATATCAAGCAAGAGCTAAAATGGCAGCCTGAATTACAATGGCCCACCATGTTAAAGTATATGGATTATGCACGCACAAATTATGATGCAGATGTCATTATTTGGCCAGAATCCGCAATCCCTGCATTGGAGCCGTTACTGTCAACGCAAGAGTTTCTTGATATGGCTGACCGCTCAGCGACATTGAACAAGAGCGCAATTATCACGGGTATTTTGAATTACAGGTATGATAGCAGACAATATTATAACGCCTTGATAGTGCTAGGAAATCAAGAAGCGTCAACATTGACAGATCCCGATGCTCCAATAGAAAACTATTACTACGACAACAAGAACCGCTATTACAAGAGCCACCTACTTCCCATTGGTGAGTTCGTGCCTTTTGAAGATTGGTTGCGCCCAATAGCCCCATTCTTTAACTTGCCGCACTCATCCTTTACTCGAGGTGACTATGTGCAACCAAACCTATTGGCAAATGGCCGCAAGTTTTTACCACTCATTTGTTTCGAGATAGCGTTTCCACATCAATTAGCAGCTAACTTTACCAACACTACAGATATACTGTTAACTGTCAGTAATGACGCATGGTTTGGTAATTCACATGGTCCTCACCAGCATATGGAAATTGCAAGAATGCGTGCCATGGAATTTGGTCGCCCACTCGTTAGAGCAACAAATACAGGTATAACCGCAACCGTTGATCATCAAGGTAAAATTATCGACATTGCCCCACAATTTCAAGAAGCGGTAGTTAAGTCCGAAATTCGTATGGTTGAAGGCACCACTCCATACAGTCAATATTGGCCATGGGTTCAATATGGCTTACCCCTAATTTATTTGTGCTTGTGTTTGATCATCAATGCTGTTCACTATATTCTGGTATCTAAGCGCTCACAAGTTATATAAATAAGAACATAACCAGATGAAAAAAATAAATATTTTGATGGCACTTTCAAGTGTTGCATGCGCCTTGCTAGCAGGAACTGCACTTGCAAAAACTACAGTTTATACCAACGTTAACGGCTATACCCTCGTCGATGGTGAACTTCGTAAATTTTCTCACATTCAGTTTACTAATGATGTCATCGACAAAACGTTCACGACATTAGACAAGCAACACTTACCTGACGACGTTGAAATTATTGACGGCAAAGGTAAAACGATGTTGCCCGGTTTAATTGATGCTCATGGTCACATCTTGAGCTACGGGCTTAGTTTACTTAGAGCAGATTTGAGCAAAAGTTACAGTGCTCAAGACGCAGTGCAGCGTACGTTAAAATACGCAGAAGCCAATCCTGAAATACGCTGGGTGCAAGGCCGAGGATGGAATCAGGAACTATGGCCGAAAAAGGCATTTCCAACCGCAAAAATGTTAGACCGTTTTTTCCCTGACAAAGCGGTATGGCTTCGAAGAGTTGATGGCCATGCTGGCTGGGCTAACAGCAAGGCTATGCAATTGGCTGGCATTTCAAAAGCAACGCAATCACCGGATGGCGGCGAAATAATCAAAGACAAACAAGGCATGCCAACAGGCATATTTGTCGACAATGCCATGTCATTGATTGAAAGCAAAATTCCACCACTTACGCAGAAAGAACAGCGTTTAGCACTCACCAAATCCATGCACTCCCTTGCTTCGTTAGGGATAACCAGTGTGCACGATGCCGGTATTGACAATAAGAACCTAGCATTGTTTGAACAACTAGCCAATGAAGACAAGCTGCCGATTCGCGTCAATGCAATGCTTTATCTTCCTACGACAAATTGGCAACAACGTCTCACAAAAGGCACATTTGTTACACCCGACCACAAGCTACAATTTAACAGTGTGAAAATCCAAGCCGATGGAGCGTTGGGTAGTCGTGGAGCAGCACTGATCAATGACTATAGCGATCAACATGGCCATAAAGGGTTGCTATTACATTCAGCAGATGATTTACAGCGCTACGTATCTTTTGCCATGCAGAAAGGCTTTCAGGTTAACACCCATGCCATTGGAGATGATGCCAATGCCAAGGTGTTAGATTTGTACCAAGCACTAATAGAAAGCACCAACTCTAAACATCTAAGGCACCGTATCGAACATGCTCAGGTGTTAAGACTGAGCGATATTCCTCGTTTTAGCGAACTAGGGATAATTGCCTCAATGCAAGCGACACACGCAACCAGTGATAAAAACATGGCACAAGATAGACTCGGAAAAGACCGCATACTCGGTGCCTATGCATGGCGAAAATTATTCGAAGCAAACGCCATAATCGCGGCGGGTTCAGACTTCCCAGTAGAGCCAGCTAATCCATTTTATGGCTTACATGCATCGGTAACGCGACAAGATAGAAACAATACACCCGAGAATGGTTGGATGCCAGAAGAAAAGATGACGCGCATTGAAGCCCTACGCACATTTACATCTGATGCTGCTTATTCAGGGCACCAAGAGCACTTACTCGGCGAGCTAACCTCAGGTAAAAAAGCTGACTTTATCTTAATAAACAATGACTTTTTTACAGTAAAAGATGAAGACTTGTGGAAGCTTCAAGTGGATGAGACTTGGGTCGACGGACAGGTTGTATTCAAACAATAATCAATTCATTCACGCTCATAATAATGACAGCAGATAATTGTTTTACTGCTGTCATTTGTCGATTCTAATCATTTAAAAATGCGTTGATTGTTGGGTAATACACGCTATTTAAAGAGATATCATTGTGAAATGCGCCATAAACAATGACACTCTGAGTAATGTTTTGAGGCAGCGCTTTAATCAAGTTATCCGAGTGTCGCCGATGAATAACTTCGTCATGCTCTGCAATTAAGATAAGTACTCGTCCCTGAATATTCGATGCGTAGATAGCGGAGTTAAACTGATCTTTCAACATGAGCGACATAGGATAAATGGGAAACTGCCTTTGGGCAACGCTAAGAATACTGTCAAACGGGGTTACCAACACTAACTTATTCACTGTTCGCTTTGACGCTACATAAGCTGCAACGCCACTTCCCAAGCTTCTACCAATAACTACCACCGCTTCGTAGCGTGACGCAAGTTCATCAAACATCAACAATGCATCAGAGAATAGCGCAGACTCTGTCGGAGTACCTGAACTGCCACCGTAGCCTCTGTAGTTGACAAAATACTGTGCATAATTTGCCAACTGATGTTGGAATTCTCTTGCCGTGTAAACGACTGACTCTGCATTACCACCAAAATAGAGGAACGCTGTTGGGCGATCTTGGTTTAGGGCAATACTTTTTATTTCGTTTCCTTCATTGTTTACGATAAATTCATCAAACTCATGCGTTATTGGCGATGAAGGAAAATAAATAAAACTGCGTTGAAATAAATAAAGTAAAGCCCCTAAGCTTATATAAAAAATCAAGATATTTGAAATAAACGTGATGATGGTTTTACTCATATGCAAAGACGACACTCAAATAAATTGCCATACCAAGATATTAGTGAATGTCTAATGCTAACTACACTGCTTTACATGCAGCGAAATTTTATTTTTGCCGGTTTGTTTTGAGCGATACAAAGCGCCATCAGCGCATTCTATCCACGCCTCATGACTCTTAATGCTGCCATCAACTTCAGCAATCCCGATGCTAATAGTTCGTTGCACTTCAAAGTCATTAATCTTTAACGTTGCAGACGCTACCTCTGCGCGAATACGCTCTGCAAAAATCTTCGCATCTCCCAAGGCGGTATCAGGTAGCAGTATTGCAAACTCTTCCCCACCGTAGCGTCCAGACACATCTGTTTCTCTAATATGTGACTGGATAACACCTGAAATGTACTTAATGACTTCATCCCCTACCAAATGACCATATTGATCATTGATTGATTTAAAGTCATCAATATCTAACATCACTAAACTGCTAGGATTATGGCTACGTGTCCAACGCTTAAACTCAGCTTTAAGGCAAGTCTCCCAATGGCTACGATTAAACAATTTAGTTAAACCATCTGTTTGACTCAATATGGCCAATGCAGCATTAGCACTTTCTAACTCTAATTTATGAACGGCATTATCAGTGACATCGTACACGATTAAGCACAAATGAGTCACTTGACCTGTTGCGGACATCAATGGGATAAATGTCGTATTTTGATACATGAAATCAGCAGTCCCCGTTATTGGGCGATAATTCAAAAATCGAAACAAATAGGGACGCTGTTCCCAAATAGTAAATGCCTTGTTCTTAAGCAAGAAAACTGATTCTGCTTTTCTTCTGAACCAATCTTCAGGGATTTCATTGAATAAGCTAAACAATACTTGATCTTTAACTTCTCTTGGTAACAGCCCACTATGATTTTCCATAAAGCCGTTCCAAATTTGAATTTTGTAATCTCGGTCTAACACCACTAAGCCAACGTCGATGTTATGAAGCATCTCCATCAACCAGTGCAGCTCATTTAGTTGTTCGGTCTCTAACGACATAAATTAATCCAATAAGTAAGCAATTTTGTTGTTGAGTGTCTTCATTGACTCTTCGGTAAATAGCAGTAGCAAATCACATTTGATTGGATAATTTTCAATGCTATAGCTAATTTCGATCGCTAATGTGCGTTTCCACTTGGTCGAGTTCGTAGCAATTAACTCTGATATTTGCCGATGTTGGCCAAGCACAACAGGATGTCCTTGACTGAAAGGCATATCTAATTGGTTTGAAATGCCGTTTAAACATGCGCCAATCAACACATTGGCTAAGTCCATTAGCAGCTCGAGCTCTGTCCCTTCATCGTGCTCATACTGATAATTCATTAATGAGGCGACATCCTTGAAGCTAGAGTCATTTAGAATTAATAAAGCTTCTCCCGAGATTCCTGCGCCAATAAAGCCCTGACAAATACCTGACGTACTTTCATGCGCTTCTACCGCTGAAAGTGCCATGCTTAATTCACTCACTTCGATTAGGTTTACATTAGGTATTGGCAGCAATACAAAAACATCTAACAATCGAGCCAACAAATCACCTGCCTGCCCCATCGCTACGTTCGCAATTTCCTGATAGCAATCTCTCAGATCAGGTTCTAAATGTTCAATGCTACTTTCTTCTGAGGTAGACTCAGGCGGCATAGTCGCCTTTAAGTCGATGGGTTTTGTGGTTGCTGGTGACGAAGCCTTTGGTGGAACCGTACTACTCACAGTTGTTTTCACTGGTGCACTTATAGGCGGCGTCGTTTTAGCCCCTACTACCGACTTATCTATCTCATTTTCTGTTGGCGCGTCTTCTCGAGTAAATACACCATAGGCGAGTAGGATTTCAGTAAGCTTTTGTTTATTGACAGGCTTTTGAATAAAATCTAACGCTCCCATGCTAGTAACACGTTGATGCGCTTCGGGCTGAATATCACCTGAGATAACAATTACCAATGTTGGCAAATCTTCTTTAACGATGGTTTCGAGAACTTCGTAGCCATCCATTACTGGCATATTTAGATCAAGTAGCAACACATCGCCTTTGCCGGCTTTAATCGCCTCAATGCCTTCTTTTCCGTTAGTGGCGAAACTAATTTCCACTTCCCAATCGTCAGGTAATGATCGCGCAACTTGTTTGCGAGCCATATTGGAATCATCACATATAAGTAATCGTGTTGACATAGATACTTTCAGTCCTCTAGCTGGCGCTTGGATACTACTACTGGAGCGAATATTCTAGTATTTTCTTAGATATAACAATAGCTAAATTTAGAAAGAAAGCATAATTAATAGCTATTTAAATTCGAACTGGTTAAGCTATCGACCATTAATAACAGAGAGAATTTTACCCAATGAGACGCGTAAAAAAATTAACCACATTTGCTACTGCTGTTTTGATGGCTGTGGCGTCACAATCGCCATTACACGCGAAAGAGACTCAACCCGAAACCACTGATTTAGTAAAAGCAGGCAATAAATTTGTTACTTTACTTGGTACGCAGGTTGCGCAAGGTCAACAAGCGCCTAATTTTCGTGTTGTTGACGAAAAATTTTCTCCTGTACAACTGAGCGATTTCAAAAACAAGACGGTGTTGATTTCCGTCGTACCGAGTTTAGACACTGGCGTATGTTCGCTGCAAACAAAACGATTCAATGAAGAAGTAGCCCAATTAAGTGAGGAACTTGTAGCGCTCACAATCAGTAATGATTTGCCCTTTGCGCAGAAGCGATTTTGCCAAACAGAGAAAATTGAACGCCTATTGGTGCTTTCCGATAGTGTTTGGCGAGACTTTGGCCAGAATTACGGGCTATTAATCAAAGACATGGGACTGCTGACTCGTGCCATTTTCATCATTGATAAGGATGGAAATATTGCTTACAAAGAACTTGTTGAGAACATTTCTAATCACCCTAATTATGAAGCAGCATTAGCCTCATTACGCGAACTTGCATCACCTCAGCCATCTGAAGAAGAGATAGAGGTAGAGACAGCACCATCGCAAGATGATAAAGCGCAAGATGAAGACGATACCTCTTCGAAATAAGCGACGACAAAACTTTACACCAAAATTTAAAATGCCAAATAACAATAACTTATAAAAAAAGTTAAAAATATTTGGCTTTTTTTCTTGAAATAAAAAAGCCTCACCCCATCTATTATTCTGTAGACGCCTTATGAAGGGTTTACATAAACCGCCTGTTCAAAATGAAAGGCACACTTAAAGGTTTATTAAGTAATAATAGAGTCTGTGCGTGTGAGTAAATCACAGCCAACATTTCACTCTATTTACGCGATAAACCAAAACATATTGCTAACTTATTAATAGGATATGAATTATGCGTACAACGACAGATTTCAGCCCACTTTATCGTTCATTTATTGGTTTTGACCACTTAGCTGGTTTAATTGACAAAGCTTCACGAGCAGATAAACAATCTTCTTACCCTCCGTACAATATTGAATTGTTGGCTGAAGACCAATATAGAATTACTATGGCGGTTGCTGGTTTTGCAGAATCCGAACTTGAAATAGAATCTAAGCAAAACACACTGATCGTCAACGGCAACAAGGTTGCTGACAATGAAAAAACTAGCCGTAAATTTTTACACCAAGGTATTGCCGAACGAAATTTTGAACGAAAATTCCAGTTGGGTGATCATGTAAAAGTAATTGGCGCTTTCATGGAAAATGGCTTGTTACACATCGATTTGCAACGTGAAATCCCTGAGGCTTTAAAACCGAGAAAAATTGCAATAAATGGTAAAAGCTTACTCGAGGACAACGACAAATAAACTCACCTTTTTCATGTTTTTCCCTGATCTTTTGCCCAGCTAATTTAGCTGGGCTTTTTTATTGAACTAGAACGCCTAGCATCACTCTATTTTGACACTGCCTCTACGGTTTCAATAAACCTTGCAATACGCGGCTGCACAATATCTGATTGATTAACTGGCCCCATATGCCCAACGTCTAAATGTTCAATCGTAGCATTAGGCAAATAATCCACAATCAACTGCGCTAAATGTCTGCTCAGTGCTGGACTTTGCTTACCTGCAAGCATCAGTACAGGAAAACACAAAGTGGCTAATTCAGCTAATGTATATGTTTCAGTGGTTAGCGCTAAAAAGTCTTGGTTAACTGACGTCATATCATTTGCCATCAGTTGTTTTAATTTATCAGGAAGCTCGGCATAAAAGCCCGGTCGATTCCAGAAGTTTGTAAAAATTTCTGCTGCCTTTGCACCTTCATGAGTAGCAACATCTCTTGCAAAATCGTCTGCCACGAGCCTAAACCGAGAGCCTTGTTCGAGTAAATGAAAAGCAACGGGTTCAAATAACGTGAGCGACTTAACATATTCTGGATATTCAACAGCAAATTTTAACGCAACAGCACCACCGCACGAGTGCCCCACCAAATGGACAGGTGTGTTTATTTGCTGTTCATTGAGCAATTTCAAGATCCGTTTAACTTCTAAATCGAAACGATAAACCTGCCCTTCCTGCAATTTTGCAGCGCTACCATATCGTAATAAATCTACATGAAAAAACGAAAATGCATGCTTTAGCTGAGATGAAATTGGCAGCCATTGCCTCCCAGAGCTCAACGAACTATGCAAGGTAATTACGGCAGATCCTTTTCCACACTGATATATACCGGTATCGGTCATTTGCCCCTCTCTATATTACTTTGGCTCGGTGATTATCCTTATCAACATACCGATGTCAAAAATTTCATACACTCATCGAGATATGGGTTGCCTTACGGTTGTGACAATAATGGTACTTTGTGATACAAAACAGGTAAGAAGAATAATTAATACCCAGTGAATTTAATATTTATTTCTCTTGGTATTACTAATAACTAAACATGGAAAAATCATGGACATTAATTTACGTGGAAAAAACGCCTTAGTATGTGGCAGTAGCCAAGGAATAGGCAGAGCTTGTGCCATTGAGCTTGCCAGTCTTGGCGCAAATGTAACATTATTTTCAAGAAATAAAGCATCACTTGAAAAAGTGTTAGCTGAATTAGACACGAGCCTACAGCAGAAACATCAAGTACTGGTTGCAGACTTTGCCACCCCAGATGAGGTACTAAGTGTAATTACGCAACACGTGGCAAATAATAATGACTATCAGATTCTCATTAACAATACCGGTGGACCTGCACCTGGTCCTGCAAACTCTGCGCAGCCACAAGCTTTCACTGATGCATTCAATTTACACCTAGTCTCTAATCATCATTTAGTGCAAACGTTATTAGCTGGCATGAAACGAAGCAACTATGGGCGCATCATAAACGTGATCTCGACATCAGTTAAACAACCTCTACTAGGTTTAGGCGTTTCCAATACCATCCGTGGTGCGGTAGCAAGTTGGGCTAAAACCCTAGCCAATGAGCTTGGTGAGTTCAATATCACGGTAAATAATGTACTCCCAGGAGCTACTGCAACAGCCAGACTTGACGCGATTATTGAAGGTAAAGCTAAGAAGCAGGGAATTACCATTGAACAAGCCACTGAAAATGAAAAACTAACGATACCGATGAGAAGGTTTGCCGAGCCAGAAGAATTTGCTGCTGCAGCGGCCTTCCTCGCCTCACCAGCAGCAGGCTACATAACGGGTATCAATTTACCGGTAGACGGTGGCCGCACATCCTGCCTTTAACAAGCTTCGACTAAAGCATGAAGTTACGCGGTGGCAATTTATTATTACCACCGCGCTCAATAAACGTAGTATTAGTCGTTAGTAATTCAGTTCATACAAGAGTTCTGAAAGCGCGGGTTGCCACTGAAACGTTTTAAGCGCAATACGCCCATTTTTCACGATCACCCCCTCTTCTAAAAGGCTCTGCCGTTGTTGTTCAAATGAATCACTCCCCACCGGCAGCGATATTTTCCCCTGTGAATTAATCACCCGATACCAAGGAACATTAGCACCTTGCCAGCCAGTTGAAGGAACCATCCCCAGCACCTTGCCAACCATGCGAGCACGCCCTGGCAGTCCTGCTAGGTCAGCCACTTGGCCATATGTCGCTACTTTGCCTACTGGAATAAGTTGCGTTACTCGCCAAATAGCGACGTGCTTCGGGTTAAAGTGTGCATCATTTGCTACCAAGGTAAAATTTCACCATTTGAATGCTTAAATGTGCCGCTGTCTGCCATAGTTTGGCATTCAATCAAGTTTACTAATCTTCCTGCGCATTCGGTTGCACTGATATCACCGCCATGGTTGACCATATCAGTTTGCACATAACCTGGATGATATATGCCAACTGAGACAGCTGCATCTGACAAATCTTTCGATAATGACATTGACGCAGCATTTAGTGCGGCTTTTGACATGCGATAACCATAGCGCCCACCCGAACCATTGTCCGCGATAGAGCCCATGCGCGATGTGATCATCGCAACTTTTGCTCCCTCAAAAAGCTGATGACGTAGCGCATCAACTACAACCAATGGTGCAATCGCGTTAACTTGAAATTGTTCCAAAATAGTCTCAGTGTTTATACTACCTAGCTGTTCGTTACGTAAAATTCCCGCGTTACACACTAAGATGTCAATGCTGATCCCTTCTAAAGCGTTAACCATAGTTTGAATACCTTGTTCTGTTGCCACATCAACGCCTTCAATAACATTAACGCCTAAAGAAGCAAGTTGCTCTGATGTTTGACGACACAAGCCATAAACCTGATACGATTTTTCATGAAAAAGCTTCGCCATAGCAAAGCCAATGCCTCTATTTGCGCCAGTAATTACGACATTTGTCATAGTAATTTCTCTCCCGATATACTCAAACAATGAGCCTAGCCCATATTTGGTTAATACCAATCCGTATAAACCAAGCGATTATGTGACAAAATTATATCCTATTGTTTTTTAACTGCTAATGAAAGTTTTGCGAAGGTTGGCAAAATCAACTAACTTATGTCGTCAAATTGCGTCCCGTTTAGAAACTAAGTGACTGAAATGGTAAATAAACCCCCTTTATTAACAATGCAGACATTGCACAGCGACAGGATTCGCTTGGATTTGATGACTCATGATGACTGGCCTCACTTTCTATACCTACAAACAAACCCTAAACTGATGACATACATCCGGCCAATATTACCGGAATCGACGATTAGAGAAATGTTTGAATTACGCACAGCGCCAATTACATGGACAGAACAACGCTGGTATGCGTTTGTTATTCGCGAAGCTAACAGTGATACGTTTCTAGGCAATATTGCATTTAAAATTGTTGATACGGACAATGCCAGGGCAGAAATTGGCTATTTAAGCCATGAAAACGCTCAAGGCAAAGGTTACATGACCGAAGCCGCAACTTGTCTAATCCACTTTTTATTTAATGAATTAAACATGAAGAAAGTGATAGCACAATGCGCTACAAAAAATATTGGTAGTTGGAAAGTAATGGAAAAAATTGGGATGCAACGCGAAGGTGAACTTAAAGCCAACCAATTTCTCAATGGCAAATGGTACGATTCTTACTACTACGGTCTAGTTAACGCGTAACTAATGATGCGGTATTGATTAGAAATCTGTCTAATTGCTGTAAAAAACCACAAACTGTTAATTTCCGGTCTACCTTATACACACGAAAATGCATTGGAAAGCGCTTCTTTTTCAAGAAATATTACCGCAATTTTTGACAGGAAAGTACTTTCAATTATCAGTACTACTTGCTGAGGTGATCAATTTAAACTTGCACCCTTCACAATCGCGATACAAGCACCGTCACGACGCTTGCCTAATGTATAAATCGATAGAATCTGCTGGACGATTAAGGCATTTTCAGTGGTAGTCAAGCAGCTCAAGTCATGCATGATTCTTAGTTTACTTCCTAACAACAATATTTGGCTGAATGCTGATTAAATACCCCAAAAAAAAGCCAGTTTTCATTGAGCTGGCTTTGTATCTTTCAAATTTATCGTTTATGTAGCGATTAAATTAGCCGCCGCATTTTTTGGTTTTGCTTTCACCACATTTGCCTTCGCCACACTTACCTTTCTTGGCTTTACCTTCGCCGCATTTTCCTTCGCCACATTTGCCTTTGGCTTTACCTTCGCCGCATTTTCCTTCGCCACATTTGCCTTTGGCTTTACCTTCGCCGCATTTGCCTTCGCCACACTTGCCTTTGGCTTTACCTTCACCGCATTTGCCTTCGCCACATTTGCCTTTGGCTTTACCTTCACCGCATTTGCCTTCGCCACATTTGCCTTTGGCTTTACCTTCACCGCATTTGCC
>NZ_JBQRUN010000025.1:0-35984 GCF_053485835.1 Thalassotalea fusca | reverse complement strand
ACCGAAAGTATCCTAGGTGGGTAAAGCCTAAACCATCGAAGTATCCAAAGAATAAGAAAAATGCCAATCAGCTTAACTGACTGGCATTACTTGCCTCTAAGCCTTTTAATTCTCGCTGAATGATCAAATATTTAATTCAATTGGTATAATTTGTATTCAGACACAACGGGCTGGCAGTAGATTTATACATTTGAACAGATTGTAGAACTGAAAAGCAAAGAAGGTTTTAGCCTCCTTTGCCTTTATGCATTACGAATCTGAAATCGGTACATGAATAGCAGTCAGCAGTTCATTGGGAGACACCGATTTGGGATCATTCAAGTATTCTTCAAACGGTGGCTTATTCTCAACCTGATAACCGCTTTCAGGTAACCAAACACCATAAAACCATCGGTAAACACTTTCCAAATCGGAATATGGTCCTTTAAACGTCAACACAGCATGAGTGCCACCCTGAATTGACAAACTATCTAGTCCTTTAACCGATGTTGGCTCACTTACACTGACACAAGCATGAGAGGTTAGTTGCTCTTTGGTCTTGCTCTCAGGATCATCATAATAAATGCCAAAAGAACGGGTATTTTCATTCAATAAATCTAATGCCGCAGACGTGGCTTCAAGCTTTTCAAACGAACGGCCAATCTCTTGATAGTCTCCTTGATGAAACAGGCCGATGACATCAATAGTCTCAATATTTTTTACTTCAACGTTATACATAGCGTTACTCTCCATTAGTTCATTGGTGGGTGTTACACGTTTTAGGAGATCAACTCTTGCTCTTTGATGCGATTGACGTTGTTCAACACGATAATTCGCAGGTGTTTTGCCAAAATGCTGTGCAAATGCTCGAATAAATGCTTCGCTGCTACTATAGCCAACGTTTTTGGCAATGGCTGCGATAGGTGAATCACTCTCTATCAATGCATAAGAAGCATGATGAAGACGTAAACGTTTCACTGTCATCGCCACCGTCTCGTGCATTAATTCACGATAAATACGGTGAAAATGATATGGCGAGAAACACGCTACATCCGCCAGCACATTCAAATCAACATCGTGATCGATATTGTTCCAAATGTAATCAACCACATTCATGATGCGATGGTGATAGACTGCTTTCGTTATTTTCTTCATCTCCTGACCTCCTTATCGCATTGTATGGGTAAGCCAATTGATAATTTTTGCGAATAACCAAGGAAAGCTAAAAAATAAACGCACTGAATTTAACCCGCCATGACCTGTTCTATTTGCTGTTTCATATGAACCGCGTTACGTTTTGACTCAAATTCTCCACCTAACACCACCGTTTTTCCGTTGATTGTGCGCAATCGTAAACTAAAGCTTTCCGACGTTTGCTTGCCGTTGGTTTGTATAGATGACGAACGAAATGCTTCAATTTCTGTTATTTCTTCCTGAGAAAATACATGTTGTTTTATCAGCTTTGAAAACAGGTGCACATCAACTTCCATTTGATTGGCCGTAATACGTATTTTGCAGTTTCTGCCCCATCCCCAGATGCCAAGGCCGAGGAATATTGTACTAAATCCTGCAAATACCACCCCAAAGAATGCTTCCGCCAGCAAATAAATCATCACACCTGAGACAAAAAAGAACGCGCCAATCCCCGCGATGAACAGTGACGATTTATCTCCAGGTGTATGCAAAGACAACGCATTTAACGATTGTGATAATGACACTTTGTCACTAATGTTTGATTTTTCTAATGCACTCAATGGCTGTTCCACGAGTTCTTCTTCTACCGTAAGGCTCTCATCAGTCACAAACACGGGCACTTCATAGGCTCGGTCGAAATCAATACCTTTGAGTGCTCCTTTTACTGTCAAAGTCCACATATGGTAATTTTTACTGGGCGCGCTCGATTCCGGCTTCTCTGCGGGTACGTCAAATGCAAAACTAAGTGAAGATTCGTTAGCACGGCTCACAGGCTTTACCTTCTGCTCCTCCTGCCAAACAACACTCTGGTGATGTTCGGTTTTATTTCCGCTACGCGTTGTCCAATGTTTCACGCAACTTAGTACCACCTGATAGCTATCTTGAGAGTGCGGGGCAACGGGTACAGTCAAGGTGCCCTTTACCTTGCCACCTACAACTCCAGGATAGGGATTGAGAGTTATAGGAACCGCTTGAAAAAAACGCCATTCATCACTGATACGTTTCGCCCGCTTTATCAGCCACGCAGGCAGCAATAGGCACACCAATGCAAACGCTGTGGCAACTGGATGCTCACCAATCGCTGCCAGAGCGAAACTACCAACAAAAAAGCACGACAATATAGCGAAATACCATGCTAGCTTTCTCTTGTTCTGCGCCTGTGAATATATAGTCGGAGACGCCCACGCCATACGTGTTGTCCAAGGTTTTGAAGTATCAACATTTTGTAATGCCCTATCGGCTTTCTTCTCTCTTTCTTTACTGCCCGCAAATAAGATCACCCCAGCACCAACTAAAACAAAAGCGCCGCTAAAAAGTGTCATCACAAGTAAAAATCTAACATCTACCGATTTGTCATAAATCGACTCAGTTGGATCGTTAGGGTTGTACCAAATCTTGATGCTATTATTTCTGGCCTGCTCATGCTTGGCACGCCCCACTATTGCATACGCCGAGTCACTATTACTGCGACTTGATGAACTAAGCTGGCCGCGATCGCCAATATACGTTTGATTGTTCGCTTGATATTGATAACTAATTTGAGGGCGATACATCGTGGTATAGCCGCCATCATCATTACGCGTCTGGTAACTATCTACATTGGCACTTATTAATTGACCATGGGTAACTCGCCACGATTGCATCCGAGCCGCATCAAATACAGGCGATATGACAAAGAAGTAACACGCAATAACGCCTGCAGCAACAAACACAGCACCGAACAGATATTTTCCTATGCTCATTCTTATTTCCTTATAACTTAAAGGTGCACAATTAAAGTACTTAACCACTATTAATACCACAGTTGAACAAGAAATGAACGACTACTTGATTTGGGCTTTTCATTCACTGTTATTTTTGGGGTATTGTAGGAAAGATCATAAAAATATGAATTTTTTTGCATCCAATTTTGCTAGTGTCGGTATCTAATAATCCACATACACATTAGAAAGAGTTCAATATTATGTCGGCAAACTGGATCCCTATTACAATTTGCGTCTGTTTAAGTCTTATTGCATTGATTCGACTGTGGCTAGAATTTCGCCATAAGTCTGAAATTCAACTGACACTGCGCAAAGCGTTAGAAAATGGTAATCACCTTTCACTCGAGTTGCTTGAACGCATCGGCGTTGAACAGCATTTACACGCCATAGATTTGCGCCGTTTTATTTTACTGATCGCCATAGGTGCCGCGATTATTGTTGCCAGTGTTTTCTTAGACATGATTATGATTGGACTTGCCATTAGTGCCTTTCCCATTATTCTTAGTTTCGCATTCTTTATTCTTTGGCGAATTGCATTAAACGAAAATAAAGAACAATAGCCTCATATGATAGATGACAAGACATTAATCACTAGAGTGGTTAGTCATGATGATCATTATGCGTTTAGCTGTTTGGTTAACAAGTATCAATCTAGGATTAGGCAACTGCTAAGAAGATTATCCGCTGGTGATCATCACCTAGCTGATGACTTGGCGCAGGAAACTTTTATAACCTTATATCGCAAGCTAAATACCTTTAGAGGCGACGCCTCACTTAATACGTGGTTACATAAAATTGCGTACAACCACTTTTATAAGTCACTGGATAGAAGCTATCAAAAGCATGAACATATCGAATTTGACGCTTTAGTTCACAAAGCGCCTGATAATGCACTGGAGGCAGATATTGCTGTAGAGCAACTAATGGCTAGGCTATCAATACCTGAAAGGACCTGTTTAACCTTATCCGTAAGTGCCGGAATGAGCCACCAAGAGGTAGCCAACATTACCGACTTTCCACTTGGAACCGTAAAATCACACATTAATCGCGCAAAACAAAAGCTGCTGCAACAAACTCGGCAACAAGCATCCTAACGTAGTTAAATTGAGACATGACAATGAATTCACTTAATGAAGAAAATGACTTTTTAAACGAACTTCTTGCTTATGAGCAAGATCTGCCCCAGCAACCTTTTAGCGATAACGTTATTGCAAACGTAAAGCAACACAGCAAAAAGCGCCGGTTGATTCTTATTAGCTTTTTCTTTTTTGCCGTTATTATATCGGGCGCTCAATTCATTTACCTGCTAGCAGAAAAAACTCTTCTAACGCATATTTTTTCTGCGTCACCATCTATAATAAGTGGCGCTATCGTTTGTCTACTATTACCGTCACTCTGGTTATTGACCACAGAAAAGTAATTTTTTTCATAATGTTGCATCCAAATTGATCTAACGGAGCCTCCAATAGTTATAACAATCATTTACTATTGGAAATCACTATGTTGAAAAATGTTAGTCCCAAATTATGGATACTCATTGTCCTGTTGCTTAACTGTACAGCAGCCAGTGCCACATTAGCCGACAAATTATCAAAAAATACTTCTTTCAATGAGCAGCTAAATCAGTTCATCAACCACACAATGAAGACCCTAGAAATTGAAACTGCTACATCGATCGCTGTTGTACAAGGGGACAAGATTATCTACCAAAACACCTTTGGTTATGCTGATATTGCTAGCAAGATCCCCGCTGACAACGACACACTTTTCTATATTGCATCAGTCACAAAACCTATATTTGCTTTAACCATTATACAAGCACTTGAATCCTCGCCCTATTCACTACAGACAACGCTTGCAGAGATGTTTCCTGCCGTTGACTTTGCTAATAACATCGCCGCAAACCAAATTACGATTCATAACTTACTCACACACACATCAGGCCTTGATGACAATTATTTAGCATTAGCAGTTTCCACTACGGGCATTCATTCTCCGCAGCTAAAAACCGACATGCTAGCACAGATTTTTTCAAGCTCTTCTGAGAAAAAAGAAAACTTTGATTACACCAATCTAGGCTACAATATTTTGAGCATTTGGTATGAAAATACCTTTAAGAAAAAATGGCAAGATGCTGTAAAACAACATGTATTTATGCCACTAAACATGCATAAATCAACCGCTTATGTGAGCGAAGCGACAAATAAACATTGGTCAATAGCGAAACCATACTCGTTTTTTCAACCGAACAAACAACAGTCTTTGTATTTAACCAAGCGAGACAATACTATGCACGCCGCTGGCGGTGTATTATCAACTAGCAAAGATATGGCCAATTTTATTGTTGCTCAGCTTAATCAAGGTAAAATTAATCATCACATGGCTATACCAGCAGATATAGTCAATAAATCACAACAAGTTAGCACCGATGTGAGCAGTAAACGCGGAGACTTTATTCGCTCAGGTTACGCATATGGGTGGTATACAGGCGAATATAAGCAATCATTAACCTTTCACCATTTCGGTGCTTTTGATGGCTTTCGCCCACATGTTTCTTTCATGCCCGAAAAACACATTGGTCTAGTCATTCTCAACAATGAAGGTCAACTCAATGATAAGTTGACTGATCTCATTGCCGATTTTGTTTATGGCAAGTTATTAGATGAGCCGGAGATTGATTCGCGTGTACTAGAGCGAGTTGCCAAGCTGAAATCGATGGCGATGGGCTATCGAAAAAAAATCGTTGCAAAAGAGCTAGATTATCATAAAGCACCAATGCAATTGAGCCGCCCAAAGACAGATTACGTTGGTACTTATTCTCACCCACTGGCTGGCCAAGTATATGTATCTCTAACCGATGATGAGTTTTCATTTAACTGGGGAAACCTCAATAGCGGAGCCACAGCATATCAAGAAAAAGATGTAATGCGTGTAAAATTGCGTCCAACTCGCCCGCAACTTGCGCAGTTTAATATGTCGGGTGCTCAACCTGAATTACGGTTATCAAATATAGTTTTTAACCGAAAAGAGTGATGGCATATAAAACTAAGACATACATTTGCTTATTGAGTGCCCTAGGATATAGGGCAACTCCCGCGGCAACTATAGACTAATTGGTACAATTTAATTCAACTCGGTAGCTTGCTTCAGGCTAGTAAGTAAGAAATTAATTCAACAAAGCCACCGTTTTATTGTTAAAATTAGATTACCTAGGGACATTCACAATTTTGATTTGACGGTTAATGTTAAATAAATATCTGCAAAAGCTTTCATTATTCATTTTTCTTGTTGTAGGTGTATTACCACCGCTTAGAGCCGGCGGTGATTTTCTGTCATTGCCGCTAGCGGAACTGATGCAAACCAAAGTGTCCATTGCCAATAAGAACGAAGTAACGTTTCTGTCTGCTCCTGCTTCCGTATCATTTTTTACTGCCGAAGATTTGAATCGGTTGGGCGTCGTTCATCTAAGTGATTTGTTCCAACATATTCCGGGCTTTTATTCCGCTTATAACTCCCAAGAAAGTAATGACTCGTTGTTAATTGCCCGAGGCCATGCACAAAAGTACGCCAATACGGTGTTGTTTTTACTGAATGGCCAACGGATCAACGACGATTACACTGGCGGAATTAACTATTTGCTTCGTTTTATTAATATTGCCCATGTTGAGCGAGTCGAAGTTATTCGTGGCTCCGGCTCTGCCCTGTATGGTTCCAATGCCTTTAATGGTGTCATTAACATAATCAGCAAACCAAATAAGCGTGTTGGGCTAACGGTGGGAAGTCATGATCAATTGGGAATAGATATCGGCTGGCACACACAGCTAGATGAATGGAAATTGGGTTTCTCTGCCCACTATCAACAAACTGATGGTGATACATTGCCCGATGTATTCGATCGATTTGGCATTCAAGATTCAACCAAAGATCCCCATGATGTCATTCAGCTCGAGGGATTTATCGAATTTCAAGACTTTTCGTTTCGCAGCGTATTTATCGACAGTGAGCAACAAAAATTTTATGTATTTCGTCGACTCAACGACCAATACAACCGTGTTCACTTGCAAAATTACATCCACCAGTTTGACTATCAGTTAGTTGACGCAGCTAACTATCAGCTAAAACTATCCGGACAATGGCAAAATGCGAAGCGCACCAGTTTGGGTGTGCTGGCACCTATAGGCGAAGCGCCTTTTGACTCAGCACCATTTTTGTTTGGGGAGTACTTCGAGCATCTATCCCTGCAGTTTGCACTCGATGGTGACTATCAAATTTCACCCGAACACACATTGTCAGCAGGGTTAGAGTGGAGCAAGGCCGAAATTCCGCATGGTGCATTGCGTAGTAACTTTGACTTGTTTGGCGACTTCGAACAGTTAGACAAACTGACAGCATTTAAGGCAGCCGAAAATCGTATTGTCGCTGACAAAAAACGTTATATTTCCAGCACCTACGTTCAATTAGCATCCCAACTCAGTGATTATTTGTCGATGACGCTTGGTATTCGATACGATGGTTACAACGATGTCGATAATAAACTTAACCCTAGAGTTGCTTTAGTTTATCAGCCTAATGACGCACATGTATTTAAGTATATTTATGGTCAGGCGTATCGTGTGCCATCATTGGGCGATTTGTACGATGAAGAAAGTGGGCTGGTGGAAGGTAATCAGTCGCTCAACCCCACTACGTTAACATCAACGGAGCTTAGCTATAACTACATTCAGCCTACCTTATTTTTGGGTGTAGTGCTGTTCGAAAACCATATCGAAGACTTGATAGGATTTACCAGCGGTGACATCAGACAACTAGACAACATCGCCAGCAATGACACTCATGGCATTGAAACCGAACTAAAATGGACAGTAAACGAACAGCTTAGAATATCAGGCCATTTTACTCATTTATTCAGAAACCGCTCTAGTATTGACGCTGCCGCGGATTTAATGCCATCGGAACAACTAGCACCAGGACGTTATGGCAAAGTATCATTGCAATATGCCTTTACCGACCAATGGATAAGTAACTTACATTGGTCGTGGCGCAGCGATATCGACATTTTAACTTCTCGCCATCCCCTATCTATTGTCGACTACACTATCGATTATCGCCCGAATGAGCGTAGCCAATGGCGACTCGCTATCAACAACGTATTAGACAAACGCTATGCCCATGTAAGTGCCACGTTGCTTGGCGAACGAGATGGCATTCCATTTCAACAAATGACCGCTCCTGGTCGTGCCCTGTCATTAAGTTATCAATATAAGTTTTAAATGAGATATTGGCCCATTAGGGCTATTCACAAACCAATAAAAACAACAATATGATAACGACTTAAAAATCACCTGTTCTCCTCAATTTGTGCACAATTGGCTTTTACAATGCCCGACAAATGGAATTGTCATTCAAGATGTTAGTCAAATGCGCAAAAACAATAACTTTACTGAGAATTGTAAGCGAAGCTTTATCTATTGGTTGTCTAAACTACTGAAAAAGCTGTCACCAGAGGTAGGCAAAAAGCTTTCAACTAAACTTATTTTTACTCCTCGTCGACCTTCAAGCCATTGGCCAAAAAAAGTTAAGCAATATCAAGTAAGTACGCGTTGCGGTAGATTACCGGTATACCAGTATGGCTCTGGTCAACAAGTATGGTTATTACATGGTTGGTCAAGATGCGCATATGACTTATGGCCACTGATGGAGCGACTGGCTGAACGGGGCTATGCTTGCACCACCTTTGACTTTCCAGCACATGGGCAAAGTACGGGAGAGCAAAGCTCACTACCGCAAATGATTAAGGCATTTGATGATATCGCGAACTCACTCACCAAACCTAACCTAGTTATCACACAATCCATGGCGGCGTCAGTCGTTGCTAACAGTAGCTGGTTTAAACATTTTCAGGGCAATTTGCTCATGGTTTCACCAGTACTTAACTGCTATGAATACTTACTGCGGCGAATCAAGCACATCGGCCTCGACCAAGAACTTTTTGATCAGGCCGTTCATGAAATTTATCGTAACGAACACATGTTTATTCCTGCGCTCAGTGCGCTACCAAAGCTAAAGACGTTTCCCGGACAACTTAAGATTGTGCAAAGTAAACATGACGTAGATGCGCCGATCGCACAGAGTAAAATTATAAGTAAGACGCTTGGCGCGAGACTTTTTACCACGAACAACGCGACACAACATAAAATTTTGCGTAGCAATAGTCTGTTAAAAATTGTTGAATCTTACAGTGAATTTTCTTCAGAGAGCGATAACCTACCTTGGTACAATTTATCGCAAACCCGCGAGTCAATTTAGCAGGTTTCGCGGCTGTACCAATCGAAACAAATATTTATTTCAATTGGTGTTAGGTAGTGCTTCGCCTTAACCAAGTGAGAAACGACTTCACATCGGCAGGCGTAGTGAAAGTAAACTGGCTTAAGCCAGAATCGTGGTTTACCACCACATGTTTCTTATTAACAGAAATTAAGTGCACTGGTGGCACAATACGGATCTGCTGACCGTTATGGGTATAAGACATAATAAATACTCAACAATATGAGACACAAGTTTCAAGTTAGAAACGTGTCTAGAAAACACATACTGCAGATATGCTTGGGCTTACAGCAACGTGAGCAAATACTATCAAATATAGATTGGCCTAAAGCCTGCATGAATGCAGTGATAAAAAGCTAAAGATGACTAACTGGATCAGGGAAAGGCATACCATTAATGTACCGAGTACGATACACCGAATTAGTTATTTGAGAGGAAGAAACTAATTCAGTAGGGCAGTATATAGACTGTTTGTTTTACATACAAGCTTTATTTTGTCGTAAATACCACGATTCAATAAATGCTATGCATTGGCTTACTTTTTCAGGTACATGATGTCGTGTAGGGTATAGTGCATAAAGCGTTAATTGGGGACGCCTAGCCTCTGATAATACTTCTAACAGTTCACCTCGTTCAATTGCTTTTTGACATACAAAATTCGGTAAAAAGCCAATGCCTAGTCCACGTTTTAGCGCCGCCATCATAAATAACGTGCTATTGACTACCAAGCTACCTTTAACTTGTATTTCACCAGCCACCGGCCATATATTTTTGCCTTGAAAATAGCGATATACAAAACAATTGTGATGTTGCAAATCACGAATAGTGCGTATAGAAGAGTGTGAAGCCAAATATTGAGGAGATGCACAAATACGATAATTAAATGTCGTTATCGGGCGACCAATATAGTTAGAATCTAATGTGACGCTAGACGCTCGAAAACCTAAATCAAAGCCTTGTTCTACTAAATCTACAGATTCATCTCCTAAATGAATGTCTAACTCAATATCGGGATTTTCGGCCATAAAATCAGCAAACGCCGTTGATAATTCGCAAACCCCCAACGCCATAGGCATATTAATTTTTAGTTTTCCGCGCAAACTGCCTTTTAAATCCTGAACCAAACTATCCGCATCTTCTACTCGCGCAAGAATGTCCCGTACGCGGAATAAATATTCATGGCCTTCTGGAGTGAACTGCACATTGCGTGTGGTGCGATGGAGCAATCGCACACCTATCTCCAATTCCAATTTGGCGATTTCTTTGCTGATCATTGATTTTGAAAAATATGTTTGCTCTGCAACACGGGTAAAACTCCCTAAATCAGCGAGCTTTACCAATAACTGCATCCCTCTTAGCTTATCCACAATTTAACTTCACCCATTCAATCGTTGCCAATATGGAAACAGTGTATACACATTGTTTCCGTATATAAACAACTAAACACGAAGTACTATTTCATTGCGTTCTGCGAAAGCAATTTCACTTTATAGCCAGCAACAAATAGGAATTAACTATGTATACCCTTTATTTTTTACCTGATGCATGTTCATTGGCGACACAGGTTGTTTTAAGAGAATTAAATCAAAAATTTACTCTGGTAAATAAACAACATGTAACGAATTTTCATGAAATCAATCCAGTTGGCAGCGTCCCAGCCCTTTTAGATGCCTATGACGAATCACAAAAGCCTTTAACCGAAGGCGCTGCTATCATGCTGTATTTGTTAAAAAAACACGAAAATCAGCTTTTCCCGACTAACACATTGCTTCAACAGCAGTCCATTCAGGACATTATGTTCGCCAATGCAACGATGCACCCTGCGTACAGTCAATTATTTTTCGTTGCGCAGCACATTCAAGATAGCAACGTTAAACAGCAAGCACTCAATGCCGCGGCTGATAACATTAGTCAATTGTGGCAAGTCGTAGAGTCACGACTGCAAAACCAGCCGTTTCTTGGCGGAGAAAAAGTATCTGCTGCCGATATTATGCTGGCTACATACTCTCGCTGGGGCGGTCTATTTCCTGTAGACATCCTCATTGGCGAGAATACATCCATGATGTTAAAAAATGTACTTTGCTCACCTAACTTTGTTAAAGCGATTGAAGCCGAGCAAGCGGTAGCGGGCTAATTCGAATAAGGAGTTCGTAATGCATTCTAAAAAAGCAGATTTTGCCATCATAGCTAACACCATTCAAACTTACTTTGAAGGCCTGCATTTTGGCAATACAAGCAAACTCGCTGAGATATTTCATCCAGATGCTTGTTTGCAGGCACCTAACAACCACCGTTCATTAAGTACCTGGTTGTCTGATGTGGCCAATCGACCAACGCCAGCAAGTTTAGGAAATGATAAATGTTACCAAATACTGGCCATTGATATCGTTGGTGAGCAAGCAATGGTGAAAGTTAGTTGCCCGTTGTTTACATTTCATTACATTGATTTTCTTGGACTTCTTAAAGAAAACGACCAGTGGCACATTGTCAGTAAAATGTATGCCGACATTGGCGCCTCAGCTACGGCTGCAACAACAACGACGACATAAAAGGAGTAATTCAATGCCCTATATCAACGTAAAAATAACTGACGAGAACGTTTCGCAAGAACAGAAGCAAGCCATCATCAAGGGCTGTACATCATTGATGGTCGATATACTCGATAAAGACCCCGCAACCACTTTTGTAATTATTGACGAGGTTAACACGGATAATTGGGGAATTGGTTACGAGCAGGTGACCGCGTTACGCACACAACTGTCCCCTCATCGTAGCTCCCTATCGTTCAAATAACACGTCGGCTATGTCAGCATTTCCTAATTACGCCTATAAAATGCTTTGTTATCCACACGATTAACGTTAACATCCAGTTGCTACAATATTTGTAGCAACACTTAAACAACAGTTATAAGGATATTAATGACAATGCTAACTTGTATCGCTAAGATAACCGCTCAAACTTCTCATAAATCAACAGTTAAACTAGAACTGCAAAAACTATTAACCCCCTCTCGTCAAGAAACCGGATGCATCAACTATGACATGCACGTCGACAACAGTAATGACAGTATTTTCATTTTCCATGAAAATTGGGTAACAGAAGCTGACTTAGATAATCATTTGGCATCTCAACATGTTAAAGCCTGTTTTAGCGTCATTAATGGTTTGCTCGAATCTGTAGAGGTTAATCGAGTATCGCGAGTTTAAATATTCACAAAAAAACGGGATAGCAGTGACTACTTTCCCGTTCCACCTGTCAAAACAATACAATTTTGAAGGTTACATGAGTATTGCTAGCTTTTGTTTTGGCTGAAGCAAACTATTACGCGTTAGATTATTCCACTTAAGAATATCGTTTACTTTTACATTGTATTTACGGCTAATATCCCACAAATTGTCGCCACGTTTTACCGTGTGCACTAACTTAGTTAGTCCTTCTTTGGTGCGCTCCAATGGAATACCGTCATGATATGCCACCGGCACCGCTAATGACTGACCAACGCGTATCAAATTCGATTTAAGTTGATTGTATTTTTTGATATCAGCCACACTAATGCCATAACGGTAGCCAATTTCACTCAAGCTATCACCCGGTTGCACGGTAAAGCGATGCCAACGCAGCCAATCTTTACTGTCGACTTCGGCAAGCTTTTGTTCAAATTTTTCCGCTGAGTCAAACGGTATCAACAGTTGGTAACGGTTGTCCGGATCCGTCGCCCAACGCTTTAACCCGGGATTAAGCCCTCGCAATTCTCGACTATCAATATCAGCCCAACTTGCTGCAACGGTTAGGTCGAGCTGACCATTAATGTCAACAATTGCAACTGCCGGACGGTTTTCTATTGGGGTGAATGTATAGTTATATTGCTCTGCGTGCATCAGTATGTCAGATATCGCCAACAATTTCGGGACAAAATTAGTGGTTTCTTTTGGTAATTTCAGTGACCAGAAATCAGTAGGCAAACCCACTTTTTTATTGCGGCGTATGGCACGACCAACGCGCCCTTCCCCTGAGTTAAATGCGGCAATAGCGTTTAACCAGTCTTCATCAAAGGTATCATGAAAGAATTCGAAATAATCTAATGCGCCACGGGTAGACTCGATAATGTCTCGGCGACCGTCATACCACCAATTTTGCTTAATATCGAAGCGACGTGCTGAAACGGTCATGAACTGCCACAGGCCGACAGCACTCTTATGGGAAACACCGCCGGGCAAATAGGAGCTCTCTACTATGGGTAATAGAGCAAGCTCAACTGGCATTTCTCTACGTTCGATTTCTTCTACAATGTAATACAGGAAAGGTTCGGCGCGCTGTGCAATGGTCACCATAAACTTTGGATGACTTAAATAATACTCCCGCCATTTAGCGACTTCTTCATTGTCAGGTACTTCAATACTCAACTGGCTACGAATACGTTGCCACACGTCTTGATGCTCATGCGGTAAGAGTGGCTTTTCTGCAATGGTTGTCTCAGGTACAACGATTGTTGGTTCAATCGCTTCCTGCGGTTGCATTTCTACTGGCTGTTTATTGACGACTGGCGTTTGCTGACACGCGGAGAGCACGATTAGTGCGATCGCCAATCCCAAATACTTGTTGATAGGTTTCATGTACATTCATTGTTATCGTTTTGTTGCGCACGCATTATGCGACACTTGTCGCACACATTCAAGCAATATGGCTAAAATCAAAACATATGTACAAATTTACTTTATTTTTCCACTTTATAGCGCAGGAAAACCAAGTTGAGCTTTTAACTTAGACGCTTGGCGGCGTGAGATCTCTACTTCACTGCCATCTATCAGCCAGGCAGTGAATCCATAGTTCACGTTTTGTTCTAGCTTTTGTATTGATTCAATGCGAAGAATGTCGACTCGGCTGGCACGAAAGTAGTGATCATCATTCAAACGCGATTCTATCTTATTTAGGGAACTATGAAGGTACGCTTTTCCTTGTGATGTATAAATGGCCGCGTGATTACCGATACTTTCAAAGCGAAAAATATCTCCTAAGCGAATAATCTTCATATGATCCGCAAACTTCACCATCAGCTTAAAATCGTCGTCTAACGGCGTTTGTTCAACAATTTCCGTTTGTTTGGTAAGTCGATTAATAGCGGTTTCAAGGCGCTGCGGAACAATGGGCTTTACCAAGTAATCGACCGCATTAAGCTTAAACGCATCAACAGCAAATTCATCATAGGCGGTGCAAAATACAATGGGGTACTGGCCTGCGAGCTTTTCCGCCAAATGAATGCCAGTTCCCCCTGGCATTTCAATATCGAGGAATATTACATCAACCTCGTGCTGCTCAATTAACGCCAGACCTTCATCGATATCTGTGGCCTGTGCCACGACCTCAATATGTGGAAACGATTTAAGTAGACGTAGTAACTCTTGTCGAGCCATTCGTTCGTCATCAATGATAATAGCGTTGATCTTGTCAGACATCATGATTCCTTGGGTAGGCGCATTGTCGCGTAAAAATAATTGTCTTTAGCTTCATGAGTCAGATTGCCCTGATTTGCTGTTAGTAAGCTAATGCGTTTGTTTAGATTTTCAAGGCCAACTTGTGTGCCTGACTTTATTAACGCTTTGTCAAAAGGATTGACAACTGTCACCGCCAAAAAGTCGTTTTCAATCGCTGCATTTATGGTCAACTCTCCGCCTTGCCTTAGATTGGCAATACCATGCTTGATTGCATTTTCAACTAAGGTTTGCAGCCCCATTGTTGGAATTACACGTTGATGACATTCCGGAGCAATGTCGTAATTTACCTTTAACCGATCACCTAGTCGAATTGCCTCGATTGCCAAGTATTGCTGGCAAATTTGTAGTTCTTCCGTAAACGTTACAGTGACGCGGGTATCTAATGACAGGTTGTAACGAAATAAACTCGCTAATTGTGTCACCAGTTCGGCCGCTTTCTCTTGATTTTCAAATATCATTCCACGAATAGTGTTGAGTGAGTTAAACAAGAAATGTGGGTTGACCTGATTCATCAAACTCGACAACTGCTCTTCTTTGAGCTGTTGTGCCATTTGTCGGCTATCACGAATTGAAGTAATTGAAATATATAGCGCGCTCCACAAGGAAAATAAGGCCATAGCTGCTATCATTTGTGCAATGAATCCAGACAATTCGTTCGTAATCATAAATGGACGAACTTTTTCTGCCATCAAAGAAAATAGCGCATCATTCATCCTTTCAATAACGTAATAAAAAAGTGACGCGAGCACTATCCCTTTTGCATATATTTTGAAGTTAAAGTGACCGTAGATCGAATGGGCTTTGATCTGTCTCCTTAATATAAAGTGACTTGCGAAAACTGTAATAATGGCATTTTCAAGAAACTTAAGCACTGGCGCTGTTTCTTCTGGGTTTTGCTGAAAATGAATCACCATTATCCACCCCCATAGGAAAGTTGTTCCTAATATCTGGCATGTCCAGTACAACACATTGGAAGTCATAAACTTTTGCATAGTTCGAAGTTCGCCAATTTTGTGATAGCGTAAAAATAAGCGCAAGATTATAGCGCTTATTTGGGCAGAATAAACATTGATATTGATGAGCACTAAAATTTATGCTCAAAGTTAATGCCGATAGATTGATAGCCACCGATATCGGTATAACTGATCCCAATACCACTGTTGATGGGTGAAATACTCATACGATAACCAAAATCGGTCTCTGCACCGTTGCGATGTTCAATGGCTAAATCAAATTGGCTGTTCTTAAAGATTTTTGTAGCGCCTAAACGCGAGACATTGATGATGTCATTAGCAATCTGTTCGTTACCTCTCTCTAACGTTTGCGTAAGGTCACCCGTTTCAACGTAAAACGATAAGTCGGTGTCAGCATGAATAGCGATGCCCACTACATATTCTCCTTCGTCTAGATACATTTTACCGACATCACTTCTTTCATGGCTCGCCTGATATGAAGCACGTCCGTATATTTCCGCACTCGTTTCTGGCAGTAGATAACTTAATGTAGCCGATGTACGGTAGCCTTCGCCATCAAACCCTTCCAGCTCAGTATATACACTGCCTAAAGCCACTTTAACATCGAGCGTGTCTTGCTCTACTTCTTGTGCAAATGTTGCTGTGCTTAATAAAACTAATCCTGCTGTCATAACTGTTGTAATGTTTTTCATGTGGTACTTCCTATAAATTCTGGTTGTGTTTCAGTTGGTAACAAGATTACCGACCACAAGAATTAACAGGGATGAAAAGTGATGAATGGCGAAAAAAAATGATGAACGGCGAGTAAACGTATTAATTGCATTATAGCAACGGGTTTTAAACGTTAAAAATCTTACTTTAACCAGCACCTTTATCTCTGGTTTAAGCCAAAAATCATTCGTCAGCAGAATACGATTGAGTAAATTTTTTCTCTTTGAGTCTTAAATACTTAGAAATTTGTTTAATTTGGGGGCATCCGTGTTTTTCCATTGAACTTATCGTTACTTTGGGCAAAATGTATTGAGCAAATAACAATTCACATAGCTATGCAAAAGACACATAAAGCAAAATATTCGGTAACCATTAATAAGATTGCGCAATACATTTACGATAATTTTGAGCACTCTATTACGTTAACTGATTTAGCAGACACTTTTGGTGTCTCAAAGTATCATCTAAATCGGCTATTCTTTGCACATACCGGTATGAATCTAGGCGAATTTATTCAACGTCGACGACTTGAGTTTGCTTATAGCTTGTTAGCTGAGCAGAAATTTTCAGTAATTGACGTCGCCATACGGGTAGGATACGACTCACATGCGGCATTTAGTCGAGCCTTTAACCGATTATTTGCCATTGAACCCAGCCAAGTTAAATCAAATAGTGTGCCTGCATTTGCGCTAGCGAAATTAATCAAGCAACCTAAACGCCAAACCATACAGGCTGAATTGTTATCATTGCCAGAGCAGAAAATTATCGGACTTTACGGGCAAGGCTTTGAAGAGCAGTCTTATTTTTCAGTTGCCACACAGCTTTATCAACAAATAGCTGAAACGTTGCGGTTATCAAACGGTTTTGATTTCAGCCACCATCAGCTATTTGGCGTTTCTATCGACAACCCATGGCGCGTTGAACAATCCCAAAGTCGATTTTTTGCTGGCATTAGCTCACCATTGTTCGAAGATATGACGCCATCGGGTGCAGAAAGTTTGCAAGAATACCTTATGCCCGCAGGCTTATGGGCTCGATTTGAACATGAAGGAAGCTATCAAACCATGTGGCAAACCATTCTCAATATTTATGCCAGTTGGTTTTCAGAAAATAGCTATACATTACGAGATTCGGCCTTAGTGCAACACTATGTCAACGATGTGACTGTCACTCCAACAAATGAACTCGTGACACATATTTATGTACCAATATCAAAAAATAGTTAAATCATCATCATTTCATATGATTTTTCGCACTTTCTGCATAGCACTGTGAGACACATTCAAGAATAATGGCTTTAACGATAACCATTGGATTCACATTTACATGACTAAACCTATGAAGTTTTCTCAAATCATCAAAACATTGAGCATGAGTGCTTGTGCGCTGCTGGTTAGCGCAACAGTATTGGCAAATGCTAATTCAGCCTCACATGATTCATTGTCACAACCAATCACAAAAAAAGAAATCAACCTTGAGAATAATGTGGCCAATCGCCCAATAAAAATCGACCTATGGTTTAAACCTCAACAAGCAACGGTAAAAAATATCGCCATACTATCGCATGGTGCCATGGGAGCTGCTATCGATTACAGCTGGCTAGCCTACCCACTAGCATCGCAAGGCTGGACGGTGATTGGTATGAACCATTATGGTGAATCTTGGCGCTATGGCAGAGAACATATTGACCCAAGTACTGTGACTCGTTTCTGGCAACGTACAGAAGATATTTCTTTTGTTATTGATAACTTAGTTCAGATTGTTTCATCGGACAACCTGTCAGATACCCCGAACATTGTTGTCATTGGTCATTCATCAGGTGGACAAACAGCCGCAGCATTGGCGGGTGTAGAATTAAGTTTTGAACAAATGAAAGATTATTGTCAGTCAAATAAATCCACTGGCGACTTAGGTTGTTCTTATGCCAAGAAAGGCGCTGAAACTAAGCCTGCTGTTCAATCTACAACGATCAATAACAGTCAAGATAAGCGCATTCAACGTATCGTAATGCTCGATCCAGCATTAGGCCCTGCGGCCACTATTGAAAGCTTATCTAAAGTGTCTGTGCCGAGCTTGGTGGTAGGTTCATTTAATAATGACTTTCTGCCGTTTGAGCATCACGCTAAGTACTACGCGACTCATATGCCAAAAGCGACGCTCGTTTCACTTAACAACAATGAAGGGCATTTTGTTTATTTGAACAAATGTGATCATCCGCACAAGGCCCAAGGCGTATCACTGTGTGAAGACAGAGCGGGTGTAGATCGTGAGCAAGTACATCGTCAGTTGTTAGGACGAATATTTGGATTTTTACACCGTTAACAACAAAGACCTTGTTACAAATATTTGAGCGCATATGATTGCGCTCACTGCCAATAACCTTTAGCGTTGTAGTCATTGTTTCTAAGTAGGTTTTTTCTAGTGAAGGTTGTTCGTTTTCTCCTCGTTTCGCTGCTATCGAGTGTCATGCTCGTTAATAATGTTTTTGCTGATAACACGGAACAGCCGCTAAAAATAATTCCGTTAGCAGATGACCTTTATCACTACACCTCTTATAAACACGTTGATGGCTTTGGTTTAGTTCCTTCTAATGGGCTCATTGTTGTGAACGGCAATGATGCATTTTTGATTGATACGCCGTGGACAGATCAAGACACAGCTCAATTGTTGAATTGGATCACTGAGAAAAAGCTATCACTCAAAGGCAGTATTTCCACACATTGGCATGCGGATAGAAGTGGTGGCATCAACTATTTGAATCAGCAAGGTATTAAAACCTATGCCACAAGCCAAACAAATCAACTACTAAAACTTAACGCTAAGGCTATGGCAAGCAGCACGCTAAACGCCGTACACAACGTGTTGTTTCACGATAAAATTGAAACCTACTACCCTGGTGCAGGACACAGCAGTGACAATATTGTCGTTTGGTTACCCAAGCACCAATTGCTTTTTGGTGGTTGCTTAATAAAAAGTTTATCCAGCAAAAGCTTAGGCGATGTTGGTGATGCAGATATCAACGCTTGGCCTGTATCTGTCGCTAATGTGCAGGCAAAGTACCCTAGTGTAAAAACGGTAATACCCGGTCATGGTAAGACAGGTGACGATTCGTTATTGCGCCACACAAGAGCGTTAACAGCAAAAAGCGATAAGCACTCTCATTGAAGCCAAGGCTGACCAAAAAAAAGAAATCTGCCCTCATTTCAATTTGGCATTATCACCATACCTAGGGCTGCTTCAAACGGAATAGCGGCAGAAAGTGAAAGGATTATTATACTTACAAAATACCGATCGTATTTGAGGTGATAGTGAAGAATCTTGTGTTAATGTGTCTGTTTCTGATCGCTACTTGCACTTTTGCAGCAGAAATTGATGCCACCACCAAGCCTCAATTGCTATTTGGCACAGAAGTTTATGCACCCTACAATTTTGTGGATGGTCAAACAGGTCAAATATCAGGCTTTTCAAACGATATTGTTAAAGCTCTCATCGCGCATGCTGGTGACCAAGATAATGCCACAATCGAAATTTATCCCTGGGCGCGCATTTATTATATGGCACAGCATTTGGAGAATGTTGGCATTTTTTCCATGGTGCGCTCCAAAGCAAGAGAGAAGATGTTTAAATGGGTGGGCGTTCTCTATTACCCTGATGCCTATATATGGAAACTTCGCGCTAGAACCGATATTCAGGTTCATAACAAAGCAGATCTGAAACGCTATAAAACCGTGGTGATTAACGACGGTATCGATTATCAAATTTTGACCCGAGAATATGGCTTATCTATCGATGACCATTTACTGGCGATTACCAGTACAGAACAGAAGTTATTAATGTTAACGAGCGGTCGCGCGGAGTTATTTGAATATGGCGAACTTGCGCTTCGCTGGAAAATGCACTTAATGGGAATTGATTTTTCAACGGTGGAAAAAGTGATGCCCGTACCGGAAATGACGTCGTTATCGCTGGCGTTTAGTTTAAAAACTGACGATGCCATCGTGAACAAGTATCGTCAGGCGTTAGCCGACATCAAGCAAAACGGGACTTACCAGAAAATCCTGTATAAATGGCAATTTCCAGCGCAATAGCAACGAGAACAGCAACCGCGCAATTAATCACTATACTTATTAAATGACCACTAAGTAGAGATAGTGATGAAGCGCATAGCATGGTTAAAGTATGCTATTGTTTTGCATATTTTTTTCTATTCAACATTTTCAAGTCATGCCAATGAACGCATTCTCTTTGGCACCGAAATCTACGCGCCATATAACTTTATTGATGAAGAAACTGGCCAGTTAACAGGCTTTTCTTATGATGTGGTGCAGGCGCTCATCCACTTTGTCGGCGATCAAGATATCGTCGAGATCAAGGTCTTTCCTTGGGCGCGAATTTATTACATGGCACAGCATATGGAAAACGTCGCGATATTCTCCATTATCCACTCAGAACAACGCAGCAGCATGTTTAAATGGGCAGGAACACTTTACTATTCAGATTCATATATTTGGAAGATGGCAGAGCGCACCGACATTCAGGTAGAGAATAAACAAGATTTGAAACGCTACCAAACCGCCGTGCTCAATGATGGTGTTGATCAACAAATCCTGATGCGGTGGTACGATTTATCCAAACGTTTACATTTATTGCCCGTATCAAGTGCCAATCAAAAATTATTGATGTTATTTAACGGCCATGTGGATTTGTCGGAATATGGCGAAATGCCATTGCGCTGGAAAATGCGTGAAATGTCGCTCGATTATCATCAAGTTGAAAAAGTATTCGCCATTCCTGAAATGGCACCACTATCACTCGCGTTCAGTCCACTCACCAGCGACGAAATCGTTAACCGCTATCGTCAGGCACTCAATGCAATAAAGGAAAATGGCGTTTATGATCAAATTCTTGAAAAGTGGTTATTACCTGTAAGTAAAATATCCAACGCCCCTACTGTGCCAATCAGCACCAGTAAATAACCCAGAGTAATAACATAACTTAGCTATAAACTGGTCAGTAGAATACTGGTTTCGCTTTTTGAAACACCTTCAATTTCTCGCACCATACGTAAGACGCGATCAAAATCAGTTAAATCACTTGCTTGCAGCTCTGCTACCAAATCCCATTTACCATTGGTCGTATGTAATTTTTGTAACTCAGGAAAACCACGCAACTGTTTGATCACATTAGTCGTCGTGCGTCCAACTACTGCGATCATCATGATGGCTTTGACACTGTCTTTTTCTAACTGCTCATGGGCACGTATAGTAAAGCCAAGAATCGCCCCACTTGTAGTCAATCGTTCCAATCGATTTTGAACCGTCGCCCGCGACACTTTTAGTTGTTTAGCCAACTGTGAAATAGGTGCGCGGCCGTCTTCCCGTAATAAGGCGATAAGTTGTCGATCGAGTAAATCGGATAGATATGGTATTTGCTTCAAATTTCGCCCCTGTTTATACAATTTGCTAGTGATAACTTAGCATAATGTCAAAAATTAGTGCAATTTGTATAAGTTTTGTGGCTTTTTGCTTAACAATGTTCTGCATTATGATGGGTACTATTAGTTTCGTAGTTAACAGTAAAATAAATAATTTGGAACATTCGTTGGTATCAGTATGACTTACAGCCCTCAAACGCCTGCAGCGGTGGTGTTAATTAGACCTCACCATTTTACGCCCAACCCACAAACGGCTAACGATAATGGCTTTCAGTCGATTATTGACGGTTTGTCGCCGCAAGCAGCCGCCAAACACGCATATGATGAAGTAACTCGTGTTGCAGAAACACTCAGCCAACACGGTGTTCGCACGCACCTTTTCGATTGCCAAGACAAAGATAAACCCGATGCCGTCTTTCCAAATAACTGGTTTTCAACGCATGCTGGAGGGCACATCGCTTTATATCCTATGTATGCAGAAAATCGGCGTGGTGAACGTCGATACGACATAATCGAATTCTTGAAAAGGCACTATCGTGTGCAAGAAGTCATTGATTACTCGGGTTTAGAACAAGATAACTTATTCTTGGAAGGTACAGGTGCAATGGTGCTCGACCACATAGAACGTGTTGCTTATGCGGTTAATTCGCATCGAACTGACGCCATTATTCTCGAACGTTTTTGTACTCATTTTAATTTTGAACCGATGGCTTTTGATGCGCAAGATCACCAAGGTCAGCCGATTTATCACACCAATGTGTTGATGTGTATTGCCAATGACTATGTTCTGATAGGGCTTGATATGATCACTAGTGCCGATCGTAAGAATGAAATTATCGACCGCTTCGAGCAGTCAAATCGTCGGGTGATTCCCTTATCCACCGCACAAATTTCACAATTTTGTGGCAACGCCATCGAGTTGCAAGGACGAAACAATAAAATATTGGCCTTATCGAAAACAGCATTTAATGCACTGACTAATCAACAAAAGCAACAAATTGAAAAAAGCAGTGAATTGGTACCTTTAGACGTCAGTACGATAGAGCAAGCCGGAGGAAGCGTGCGATGCATGCTCGCAGGCATACATTTATCACCACGTCCGGGAGCCACTTTCAGCAATTTGCGTTAACCCGTGACACCAATGAGAATAAGAAAGACAGGCGGAATCTATGTTTGAACAAATGATAGCAACAATAAATAGCTGGCTTTGGGGATCAGGACAAATTCTGATTTATTTATTACTTTTTGCTGGTTTTTGGTTTAGTTATCATTTGCGTTTTATTCAATTTCGCCACTTTCGTCACATGTTTTCGGTAATGAAAAACAGCGCAAAAGGCGATAGTGCTGGCATTAGTTCCTTTCAAGCGCTTTGTACCGGTCTTTCTGCGCGCGTCGGCACAGGAAATCTGGCTGGGGTCTCAGTAGCAATCTCGCTTGGTGGCAGTGGTGCCATCTTTTGGATGTGGGTGATTGCGCTCCTTGGCATGGCAACAGGATTTGCAGAAAGCATACTCGGACAGCTCTACAAGGTACACGACGAGAATAAAGAGTTTCGTGGCGGTCCGGCATACTATATTCAAATGGGCTTAGGCAGCAGAAAATTCGCGGTATTATTCGCCATCTGTCTATTTCTTGGCTACGGCTTTAGTTTCAGTGCAATGCAAGCAAACACCATTGCCGACGCACTAAACAATGCGTTTAATGTACCCACTATGTATGTTGGTATTGCACTGACTCTCGTTGCTGGCCTTATTGTCTTAGGTGGCCTGAGAAGCATTGCCCGATTTGCCGAATGGGTTGTGCCGTTTATGGGGATCACATTTGTGATTAGTGCATTGTTGGTCACGGTGTTTAATTTAGACCTGCTACCTAAGGTTATTGGCGATGTTTTTGCCTCAGCGTTTGGTCTACAAGAAGCTGGTGCGGGTGCATTGGGCGCAGCCATCAAAAATGGTATTCAACGAGGGCTATATTCGAACGAAGCTGGCGCCGGTAGTGTGCCTCATGCATCAGCCTGCGCAACTCCTAACCCTAATCACCCAGCGGCACAGGGTTATGTCCAAATGCTGGGCGTTTTCATCGATACTATCGTGCTGTGTTCATGTACGGCGATGATTATCCTGCTGGCTGATATGCCCATTTCAGGCGAAATGGAAGGCATCAGCCTAACGCAACAAGCCATGTCAGTGCATTTAGGCGATTATGGTGATTATTTCGTTGCTATCGCTATTACTTTTTTCGCATTTACGTCAGTTGTAGCCAATTATGCCTATGCAGAAAGTAACCTGCATTTGTTTCACTTAGATAATAAGCTAGGGCGACTCGTTTATACGTCGGCCTATTTGGCGATGGTGTTATGGGGCTCAAGTGCAGCATTAAAGCAAGTGTGGGCAATGGCAGATGTCGCGTTGGGGTTAATGACACTGGTCAATATCACGGCAATCGTGTTACTAACGCCAACCATTGTTGCACTGACTAAAGATTATCAACAGAAACGCTTATCTGGTAAGAAAATCGCATTTAGTAAGCATGATATTAAATTGCAGGGGAAAACCAGCGACGGTATCTGGGAGTAATTTAGATTCTTTCTTAAACCAATAAGTAGAGCGCCCTATTGAGGCGCTCGTACCACCATTCGTTCAAACACTGAATCACCATATTGCACGCCTTGCTGCATAGGTATTAGATAATCGGCGATAAAAAAGTGCCCTTTCGCTTGTCGCACAAACAGCTCGCCAGAATAGGGAAAGTCAGGATGCTGTACACCGAGCTTAGTAATAGGGTCATCTGAGTTAGCAAAATGCTCACAATAGATACATGCCGGTAGCACAGATTCACGGAAGCCGGCACCAAAAGTGAAATACGCTATTCGTGCCAGTTGTTGTGCAGGCAATTGCTGACTTAAATGATGTAATGCAGCAGTAACAATAATAGCTCCTTGGGAATAGGCGACAATATTGAGTTTGGAATTATCTTCTGCAAGTGGATCACATAATTTTTCACTAATAACCGTTGCTACTTTTTGTGTGATTGCATTCATCACCCCGTAACGCCCTTCGTTGCACTCAAGTAAGTCTTTGACCAATCCTTCAGTTTCATTGTGCACTAGCGTCACGGGTTGCCGAATAGCTTTTGCGAGTACCATTGCCTGATGTTCAGCAAGATCAATCGAGGTAACAATACCATTAACAAACATCACGTTACTCTTGGGCGTCAGCCACTTTTCTTTTGATTGATCATGCATTGATTGCGTATTAGCAGTCCCATTTAATCGTTGTCCTACTTTTTTCAGCGAACGCAATGCCCGTTTTTTGCGAAAATTAACTTCACCTTCAGGTAGCCACAGCGTTTCTCTGTTTAACATGTTAAACACATTGATTTTTTCGCCCAAGAGCAACTTGAGGTCAGCCATTAACCCAGGGCCAAACGTTTGACTAATATAATTTTCAATAAGGCGTTTCATTAGTGTTCCGGCAACTTAAATTCAAAGGTAACGGTTAACGGCTCGGCACGTGTCACATTGCCATGCTCGTACTGCCATTGTTGTAACGCTTTCTTCGCAGATTTAACCAGCATACTGTGCGATCTATCAGACAGCAATGCGATGTCTGTGATATGGCCTTGTTCATCTATTTCATAGCTCAATGTCACGATTCCACCAATTTCTTCTCGTAAGGCATCTACTGGATAGTTTGGCATGACTTTATGCGTTAAGTTAGGCAACTTCGGTGGTGCAGACATAGCCCCCACTGCGATATCATTATTGACAGACAACGCCAGCTCCGGCACCGCTGGCACAACCGCGACTAATTGCCCTGTAGGTACGGGTTGTGGTTGCGGCGCATCAGGTAAGTCAGATCTAGATGTTGTCGGTTCCGGTGGCAAAGCAGGTGTGGTAACCACCTTCTCTACATGTTCGTCATTCCCCGCTGGGGGTATATCTAGCATCACAGGGATATGTGGCTGCGATGCTTGCTTTGGGCTTTCCATGGCAGGCAATAAATAAGTAATAACGGCAAATACGCCAAAAGACATGCCACCAGCAATGGAAAACACACCTAAAAATTTCGCCCATAGGCTGCGCTGCTTAGGCGATTGTTGTGCTGCATCTAAGGTTATTTCAGGTACTGCCAGTTCGGCTTTTCGACGCTCAAATAATGTCGAGAGCTCTTGCTCAAATGCATCATTGTTCATGTTGGGTTCCAAGTAAAATTTTCAGGTTATTTTTAGCGTAACGTAAACGACTCTTAATCGTTTCGACACCTTCACCAGTCAGCTGCGAGATTTCAAATAGTGAGAAGCCTTCTTGCTGGAAAATCAATGCTTCTTTTTGACCGAATGGTAACGAACTGAGAGCTTGCTCCAGTTGCTGCAATTTGTCTTGCTTTACAATTGATTGATCAAGCGTGGGAGTGACAATGTGCTCTTCTGAAATAGCATGCCATTGCCAACGTTGTTGTCGCCTTAACTCATCAATCAATAAGTTGCGGGCGATAGTGAACAGCCAGTTTTTCACACTGGCTGGCACACTCGCTTGCTGGCTTTTGTTATTCGCTAAACTAACGACCTTTAGCCACGTATTTTGCAACACGTCTTTGGCTAAATCAGCATCAGACAAGGTAAGTAAATAGTGGTACATTGCCCGATTGTACTGCGTGACTAACTGCTCAAGATAACCGTTATCTTTCGTTTGGTAATACTTGAGCAGCAGCGTTTCGGGTACCACTTGTGGATTAAACCACCCTTTTATCATTGACGGTAATTTCAATCGCCATCCCTTATTGTTGGTTTTGCATAGTGAAATCTAATTGCACAGTCATGCCTTGTTGAATCACAGGCTTGCCATCAACAACTTTAGCGCGGTATTTCCATTTTCGTAGTGCTTGCTTGGCAGCGCGATCAAATACACGCTTAGGTTCAGCTTCCTGAACCGCAACATTAAACACTTCACCGATTTCATTAATATCAAATGACAATATAACCCAGCCTTCGATACCTTTTCTAGCCGCATCCATTGGATATGTTGGATTTGTACGCACAATAGGTCTAGCTTCTCCTTCACTCATGCCTGCAAATTTGGCGATGCCTCCAATAGAGCCACCAATATCCATGTCCACCGGCTCATAGTTATAATCAACGGTACTTTGCGTTTCACTTGCAAAAGTTGTTGTTTGCACTTGCGGTGGCTGTACCTCGGGTATTTTAGGTAAGCTGCGAATCATTTTATTCACCGTTGATTCTGGTGGCGCTTGCATTACCGTAACAGGTACATAAGGTGGCGTTTTTGTAAGCCCAGCCTGTTGTTGGCTCACCAAAGTTGCCATCAACACAAATAAAGCAAAAGTAATTAATCCTGCGCCCGAAAATATCGTTAAATTTTTCATAGGTATTCCTCAATCAGTTTATTTTGAGGGGTGGCCACACCCAATGAGCAAATTCAATCTGCTTATTAGTAATACGTGCAGTGAAAGAAAAAGGGGTTAAATTTTTTTTATTTTTTGATGTGATGAAACATGGCTATAATATGACGCATGAAATCTACAGCGACACCTGAACAGTTTTGCCCGTTATGCCGCCAGCTTAATCATTGTCAAGTTGATGATATTGAGCACTGTTGGTGTCAAAATGTGACATTTGATAAGCAGTCACTTGCTCAAGCAGTACCCTCTGATAGCAAAGACTCACCGTCCTGTATCTGCCAACAATGTGCTGAAAAATATAGCATAACGGCAGCAAGTTAAATACAAACTGCATTGCACCTATCAATTAATGTAAAAACGCATTACGCTGGTATATGACAAGCTAGCATGTTATTAAAGCTACACATAATTTCTAACAAGGACTTTACCGTGCGTACGCTTTACCCTGAAATTACGCCATACAGCGATTTCATGTTAACGGTTTCTGAACATCATCAGCTCTATGTAGAACAATGCGGTAATCCCGATGGTCAGCCCGTCGTTTTTCTTCACGGTGGTCCGGGAGCCGGCTGTTCAACCAATGACCGTCGCTTTTTCAATCCAGAAAAGTATCGCATCATCTTATTCGACCAGCGTGGTTGTGGGCGCTCAACGCCACACGGCAGCCTAGATGAAAATCATACGCAAGCCTTAGTTGCTGACATTGAAAAGATCAGACAGCATCTGACGATTGAACGCTGGCACGTCTTTGGTGGTTCATGGGGCTCAACCTTGTCATTAGCATACGCACAAGCACACCCAGAGCATGTGATTAGCTTGACATTACGCGGCATATTTTTGGCACGTCCACAAGATATTGAATGGGCGTTTAATAACGGTGGCGGCACTCGCATATTTGCTGATTATTGGCAGGAATATTTGAACGCCCTGCCCGACGGTAGCAGCCAAAATACCGTGAAAGCCGCATATGACGTCATGACAGGTTCAGACCACGCAGCCGCTGAGCGAGTTGCCAGAGCTTGGAGTGAATGGGAGATTCGTTGTTGTACACTGGAACCCAATCAAGCGTTTGTAGATGCCGCAACGTCTGATGAATCTTGTTGGACACTAGCACGACATGAAGCCCATTTTATGGTGAATGATTGCTTTTTATTAGACAATCAATTACTTAATGATTGCGATAAAATACGCCACATTCCTACCACCATTGTCCATGGCAGATACGACATCGTATGTCCATTCGATAATGCTTGGCTATTACATCAATCGTTACCGAAATCAACGCTAATTACCACCATCGCAGGTCACGCATCAGTAGAACCGGAAACCGCGCATCATTTACTCGAAACCACTGACCGTAATTTAACATTATAGCGTTCGATTAAAGTGCCCCCTATCGTTTAGCAAAACTAAATGAGGGGTCACTCTTCTTTCATTTCACCGATATCACAAAATTACGCCAAGTTGTGAGGCAGTGGACTATGCCAATACCTGACACAAAGCCTCACAAATTTACGCTTAGCTAAGTGCTGCTAGCCAATTTCCAACCAATTCACATTAACTTACATTTTCAAAGTTTCCATTAACAATACATTTACTACAATAGAACAAGAATTCATAATAAGTATTTTCCTGTTCATAAGCAGAAAAAGTAGTAGAAAATAATAAAGGACAAATCCTATGAAGTGCTTTACTCCAACCTTAATTGCCATAGCAATGACCGCGTCACTGGCGGCTTGCCAAGCGACGAATCCATCTCAGCAAGCAACTAACACCGTTGCCGCTCAACAAGCCGTAACCGTTATCAAAAGCCAGTCTGATCACCGCGATTATCGCTATGTCACTTTGGAAAATGGCCTGAAAGCGCTGTTAATCTCTGATCCGAATACCGATAAGTCTGCCGCAGCAATGGATGTTTCGGTTGGAGCTTACCACGCGCCTAAAGACCGTGAGGGTCTACTCCACTTTTTGGAACACATGCTGTTTCTAGGTACTGAAAAATACCCAGTTGCGGGTGAATACAGTGAATACCTCAAGAAAAATGGCGGTGGTTCAAATGCCTACACATCATTAGAAAACACCAACTACTTTTTCGATGTGAAGAACGATGCTTACGATGAAGCGCTCGACCGCTTTGCGCAATTTTTTATTGCACCAACCATGGATCCTAAATTTGTAGATCGTGAAAAAAATGCCGTAGATTCAGAATACTCACTGAAAATTAAAGATGAATTTCGCCGCATCCGTGAAGCCAGCCGTCAGGCAGTTAACCCTGATCACCCTCAACGCCTGTTTAGTGTAGGTAACCTTGACACATTAGCGGATCGTGGTGATGACAAAGTATACGATGATTTAATCAAAGCGTATAAGCGTCACTATTCAGCGCACCGTATGGCATTAGTCGTGTTAAGTAATCAACCGTTGGATGCGCTAGAATCATCGGTGAAAGAAAAATTTTCAGCCATTGCTAATAACGGACTACCTAAACCTAAATTATCGCGTGATTTCCTAACAGAAAAAGAAAAAGGGACCCGAGTTCACATCGACGCATTGCGTGATACCCGTCAGTTGATGCTGCAGTTCCCAATTAGCGACCCCCAGCAATATCAACTGACTAAACCAATCGGCATTGTTAGCCACCTATTAGGTCATAAAGGCAACAATTCGCTGTATCAATCGCTTAATAATCAAGGGCTGATCGAGTCAATGTATGCCTATGATCGCGATCACGATGCAATGGATGTATATACCATTAGTTTAGAACTGACCGAAAAAGGCTTAAAACAAGTTGATGATATCGTTGAACAGGTTTTTGCGTACATTGATCTGGTCAAGCAAAAAGGTGTAAGTCAGGCGTACTACGAAGAAATTAAGAAAATCGCTAAAATTGACTTTGCTTTCCAAGAGCAAGTATCGCCAATGCGAACTGTAAGTAGCTTAGCACCGCAACTACAAAGTACTCCAGCAACACACATACTTAACGCATACTACGAGTACCAGCAGTTTGATGCTAAGACAACACACAAGTTTTTGAACGAGCTTTCACCATTTAACATGCAACAATTGTTAGTTGCGCCCGACTTAACAACCAATAAAACAGAACCACTATACAACGTTGATTACTCAGTTAATAAGCTACCAAAATCATCATTGACTCGCTGGTCTAAAGCGAAAGCCAACGACAATTTGCAATTACCTAAACTTAATCCGTTTATTGCAGAAAATACCGATCTCTTACCAAAAGAAAGTAGTGGTAAACCAACACTCGCCATGTCTGGTACCGGTATTGAAATGTGGCACATGCAAGATACAAGTTTTGGTATTCCAAAAGCTAGCATGTATATGCGCTTAGAGTCTCCACATGCACGCAGCAGTATAGAAAACCGTGCCAAAGTCGCTTTAGTTGAAAAGCTCTTGGAAGATAAACTTAATGCGTTTGGTTACGACGCAAAACTTGCTGGTTTAAGCTACAATGTTTTTGCTTCTGAAAAAGGTATCGGCTATGCCATCAATGGCTTTAACGATAAGCAAGCAGATCTAATTAACGTTTTAAACAAAACGATTGCTAAGTTTGACATCGATAAGAATAAATTTGATTTATTGAAAGCCAGTTTGTTACGAGACTGGAAAAATGCCGCGCTTGCACGTCCTATAGATCAAGTATTCGACCGTCAGGAACGTGAATTTGGTGAAGATCCGTTTTCAGAAAAAATGTTAGCGGCGGCACTTGAACCTGTCACGTTTAGCGACTTGAAGCAATTCATGCATCAACTATTGTCAGAAGTGCGTATCAATGCGTTATCACATGGTAACGTCAGCCAAGATGAGGCTATTGCCTTAGCGAAAAACCTCAAAGAAACCTTCTTAACCAAGAAAATTGCCGCTAAAACTGAACAGGTGGTGCGTCATGTAGAACCAGGAACAGTGATTATTAACGAGATGGACATCAATCACGATGATTCTGCGTTAGTCATCAGCTACCCGTCAGACCATTCAATGAAGGGCAATGTTAGTTCGCGCATGATAGCTCAAGTACTTAGTGCTAAGTACTATCACAGCATGCGTACCGAACAACAATTAGGCTATGTTGTCGGTACGTTCAGCGGTGAATTTTCAACGTTACCCGCGTTGAACTTCTATGTTCAATCTTCAAAAGTCGGTCCTGTTGCGTTGCAAAAACACATTGATACCTTTATTGCGGAGCAGTTTGATCAGCTAAAAACAATGTCAGCCGAAGAGTTCGAACAACACAAAGCTGGGTTGCTAAGTAAGATTAATCGTAAAGACAAGAACCTTTCTGAACGTACGCGCCGACTTTGGAACCAAATGGTTGATGGTTATACTCAGTTTGATAAACGTGCGCAATTAACCGCAGGCATCAAAGCGATGACTAAAGAAGATTTAATTGCTGATTACAACCAGTTGTTAATTCAACCGTCGAAGAAACGTGTTATTACGCGCAACTTTGGCCAAGCTCATCAAGATGGCGACTATCAGCACGCCAGCCAAGACAAACAAGTTTGTCGCCAAGAGCAGTGCTGGACGATTTTATAGTACCAAGTAAGTAAACGCGTTTGACATAAAAACCAGTGCATAGCACTGGTTTTTATGTATAGGACATACGGTATGACGTGCCCTTCGATTGCTTCGCACTCAGGATGCGCGGGATTATATGGATGGCAAGGAACGTCGATGTACAGGACGTACGGTATTAATGGCAATGAGCGTCGAAGTACAACTTCAAATTAAACTTTTAGAAATTCACCTGGTGTGACACCCGTTTGCTGTTTAAACATTGCGATAAAAGTAGAGGCAGATTCATAGCCCAACATTAGCGCCGTGGTGTTTACAGCATGTCCGAGGTTGAGCAGTTGAATTGCACTTTGAATGCGCTGTCTTAACTTCCATTCTCTGAAAGTGATGCCAGTTTCCACTTTAAAAAGGCGAGAAAAATGACGTACTGACATACCCACCTCAGTACATACTGCTTGAATATTCAGCGATTCCATTGAATCACGCTCAATTATGCTCACAGCTTTAATTAAACGTTTATCTGTAGGGTATGGTAGGTGAAATACGATGGGGTTTGCTTTGCAGAGATAGTCTCTTATTAGACGCAGCAATCGGCCATCGGCACTGTACCATTGAATGTGCTCTGGCAGTTGAGCGGCCTCTACAAGCAGCGCCTGTAATAGCGGCGAAACAGATAACACCGTTGCGCTATTTGGCAAACTAGCAGCCTCACGATTATCTATGTACACACTGACGATTTTAGCATCGGTTTGGGACGTTACTTCATGTAGGGTATGCGAAGGTACCCAAACGCCTTGTTGAGCAGGAACGATATATCTGTGATTACTGGCAGTAACCAGTAACACACCATGGCTCGCATATACAAATTGTCCCCACAGATGTTGATGCATCGACACTTGCACATGGGCTTTGATATCACGGGTAAAAGCCACGATAGGATTGCTGAGTTGGCTAATGCCAGATGCAGCATTAGCAATGCGTATTAAATTTGGCATAAAATCTACATTTTTAGTCCTATTATCCACTTAACGCCACCATAGCCTATCGATACAATACCTTTCAAGCTGAAACTTCTATGGAACCATTATGGATTTGACCGTTATCTTACAACTTATCGCATTGGGTGTGATTGCGGGAATTGCTTCAGGACTCTTAGGCATTGGAGGGGGTGGTATTATGGTTCCTGTACTAACTTCACTATTTATTGCTATCGGTGTTCCCAATGATCAGGTGGTTCATCTGGCATTAGGTACGTCGATGGCAGCCATTGTTGTCACATCAATCTCGAGTGCGCTGGCTCACCACCGCAATCAAAATGTCATTTGGTCCGTGGTTAAGGGTGTGTCACCAGGCATCATCGTGGGTGCATTTGCTGCGACTTTTCTGGTTGCGCAACTTTCCACATTGTTTTTGGGTATGTTCTTTGCTGTTTTCATGGCAATAGTCGCCGTTCAAATGTTTAAGAATAGCAAACCTAAACCTTCAAGAACGTTGCCTAAGCCTCTCGGCTTGTCTGTAGTCGGTTCAGGGATTGGCGCCATTTCTTCTATGGTATCAATAGGAGGAGGTTCAATGTCAGTGCCCTATTTGGTTTGGCACAATGTACACATTAAGCAAGCAATTGGTACATCGGCAGCACTAGGCGTTGCTATTTCGATTGCAGGTTCCGCTGGTTTTGTTTATAACGGATGGGCGCAAGCCACAAATGACAGCTTTATTATTGGCTTTATTTACTGGCCAGCTGTGCTGATTATTTCATGTTGCACCATGATTTTTGCCCCGATAGGCGCTAATTGGGCAAACCGTTTACCCGTCGCCTTCTTAAAGAAAATTTTCGCCTGCCTGTTGCTGTTGCTCAGCTTAAAAATGTGCATTCAGCTTTGGTAGCCCAATTGATATCACAGTGATACTAGTTGCATGCAAAAGGTTTAAAATCAGCGAGTTAAGTGTAAAGTTGACGCCTTTTATATGACACGTAGATTTATTTATCTCCAGTACTTACATTTGTTCGCTAAGATGTTATAAAGGTATGACCAGTATGTAATTTGAATTGCGTTAATCGCTACTCAAAAGAAGAATAAAAGCGTATCTAAAATGAACAACAAGTCACTTATTTCACTGTTCCTCGTGCTGAGCACTATTTATTTGTTCAGCCTAACCCACGCGCCTTATAGCGGCCAGTTTTTGCTGAAAGTAGCCCCTATTTTGTTATTGGTTGCGATGGCCTACAACCAACTTGCAGGCAAAACCCGAACACTAATGGTTGGTGCATTGATCGCCTCTGGCTTTGGTGATGTTTTTCTAGCCTTAACCTTTGCCAATAGCTTCATTTTTGGCTTAGGGGCATTTTTGATTGCGCAAATTATTTACAGCGTGACATTTATACAACACCGCCTGTCGTCTCCCATCTCTATTGGGCGTAAAATCATTGCCTTAGTTATCGCTCTGTATTCGGTTTACATGGCAAGCTACATATTACCGGCTACGGGCGATTTATTTATTCCAGTCACTATTTATTTGACCGTTATCACGGTGATGGCACTTTCTGCGCTTTTAGGTAACTTGCACCTAAGTGCAGTAATAGGCGCAATAAGCTTTGTTGCTTCTGATTCTGCGCTGTCACTTAGCCTATTCAAAACACCATTACCCTATTCAGATTGGGTTGTGATGTTTACCTATTATGCGGCGCAATTAGCAATTTTACTGGGCATGATCCGTCAGCAGGATACCATTTGTGCGCTTGAAAAATCTGGACTGAGCCAAAATGCGGGTTAGCCTGCCGCATTATACGGTTAGAACGCTGCTCAATTTTCTTGCGCGGCAAGGATTGTCACGTCAGGTGTTATTGTCGCTTATTGAAAGTGATGAACAGGCGTTAAACGACCCAAAGCAACAATTTACCATTGCCGACTACGAACATTTGATCGATTTTGGGGTAAAACACCTTGGCATCAAAAATATCGGCTTTATTCAAGGTAAAGCGTTCGACTTAAGTTCTTGGGGTTTGCTCGGCCATATCGTATTAGCCGCGCCTACGTTGTGGGATGCATTGGCCTATCAGCGACAATTTCAATGCTTGATGGGTAATTCAGGCAGTGCGCATCATGAGATAGATGGCGATGTTGTTACCGTTCGTTGGTTATCCGATTTATCGTGCAGCGACAACTCCAATGAGCAAGTGATCACCGCTTGGGTTGCTTTTGCATTTAATGTGACGCAAACCCAAGACAAACCCATTAGTGTTCATTTTACCCATGATTGCATGACCACAGTGGATGAATATCAAGCGTTTTTTGGCTGCCCAGTACATTTTAATGCCAACTTTAATGGCATTAAAATTCACCTGTCATCATTATCATTGCCATTAACTACAAACAATCAAGAAGTGTTGTCAATCTTAAGTCGCCATGCAGAAAACAAAGTAAATGCGTTGCGCTCGTCAGCATCGCTAGAACTCATTTCACAATACATTGTGGAAACATTGCCTGAGCGAGTTCCTGAACTCAATGAAGTTGCAACATTTTTGGGCATCAGTGTTCGCCAATTACAACGACAGTTTCAAAAAGAGCAAACTAATCTAACGCAGCTCATCGACAGCATTCGCCAACGATTAGCATTGTCATACTTATCGCAAACTGATCATAAGTTGCTATACATTTCCGCAATGCTAGGATACTCCGAGCAAAGTGCCTTTCAGCGTGCTTTTAAGCGATGGTTTCAGGTAACGCCGCAGGAATATCGTTTAAGGCCACACACAACAATTTCACAACATGTTGGTTAGCATTGGCAAAAAAACAACCTTTTCACAATACATCATGCGCGCATAATATTTATTAATAAAACAGAACGCGTAGGTGATAAAACAGAATATTTCACTCAATTTATATGAGTAGTGTAGTTATACCAATTGAATTAAATATTTGATCATTCAGCGAGAATTAAAAGGCTTAGAGGCAAGTAATGCCGATCAGTTAAGGTTTTAATTTATGGGATCAATTGAACGATCCTATGGATATGCAACAATCCGATATTATTGTCTGATATCGGATTGTTTTTATGCGCTTTGAAAGTGAACTCGCCACTGCCTTTAACTCATGTAATACCTTCAGTACTTTTGAAAAATATGCCGAGTTGCTATCTCCAGATTTAATTCAACAGG